>JBDKJM010000081.1:0-3280 GCA_039796555.1 Candidatus Parcubacteria bacterium
TGACTATTGAGAAGGTACGATTTTTGAGTATGGATTTGACTGCCCCAAATGCCAATTCTGGTGAAGGTTTCAAACTAAGCATGAAAGGTTACGGCACCAGCTTGCCAGCCATCGCCTTTCAGTCTGACGTCTTGGGACAACTTGAAGATTATGGATTGCGCAAAGTCGTCAAAAATCCGATACTTTCTGATCCGAGCGTAGATATTAACAGTACAGTTTCATTTGGATTGTCAGCTACCATTGATCCTGCAACTTTGACATACAGAAGGAGTCTGGCGGATGCTTCGGCTACCTCAACTAACCCATAACATCACAACATGAATCGCAACGTCACAGCTATAATTCTTATCGTTCTCGCCATCGGCATATACGTGACTTTCACGCGCGCCAAATTGGCAGAAGTAAATCAGGTTCGCGAAGTAAACAATCAATACACTCTAGCACTGGCCAATGCCAATGAATTGATCAAAGTTCGCGACTCTGTGCTCGAGGATTACAACAATATTGATGAAAAAGACCGATCAAGATTGGACAAAATGTTGCCGAATACAGTTGATAACATTCGCTTGATCATTGATCTCAATGACTTCGCACTCAATCGCGGTGTTTTTTTGAAAAATGTAAAAGCCGTCGCTTCTTCTGTAGCCACAAAGCCACAGTCCACACCTCCTGTAAGACCTGCAGGTGCTGGAACAAATGCCGCAAGCGGAAATATACCTACCCCGATCTTGGATACAGTGAACGTCTCGTTTGGTTGGACATCGGCATATCAGCAGGGTATTGATTTCTTGCGTGATTTGGAGGCCGACCTACGCATCATGGATGTGACCCATCTCAATCTTACTGCCAATGCGAACGGCACATATGATTTTGATGCGTCAATCAAGACCTACTGGTTACGACAGCAGTAATATTATTCCAACCATATGAAACCTCAACACAGTTCAAAAAAATCAATAATCATAGTTGTGGCCGTTATCGTGGTGGTCTTGCTAATATATTTTTATTTTTCTGGCGGCTCTTCAACCAACACACAAAGCGGTCTAACACAAATAGAGAATGCCAACTCTGCTCAAGTTGGTATGAGGGTTCTCAACTTGCTCCAGCAGATAAGGTCTCTCAAAATTGATACCTCACTCTTCAAGGATCAGGCTTACACCACTCTCTTGGATTACACGGTAACTATTCCAGAAATCCCAGTTGGTAGACCAAATCCGTTTGCGCCGTTACCGGGGGAGGTGAGTAGAAGTGCGAGCGCGAGTCGTTAATTGGGATTTGAGATTTAGGAATGAAGATTTAAGATTTAAGAATAGGCGCAATTGATCCCTGTGTTTATTCTTAAATCTTAAATCATAAATCTTAAATCATAAATCTTAAATCTTCATTCTTAAATCTTCATTCTTAAATCTTAAATCCTAATCTACCCCCATGTCCGTACTAGACATTCTTGTCCAAAAGAAAATACTTACCAAGGACGATGTTCGCGATGTACGCAAACAGGTGGCAAATGGCGCGAGCATGGATGACGTCCTCTTGGGTCTTGGAGTAAAAAACGAAGATATCATAGCCGCTCGAGGTGAATTTTTGAATATACCCGTACGCTCTATTTCAGAGTCTTCGATTCCTTTCGATGTGCTTGATTATATTCCAGAAGAATCCGCCTCACACTACCGCTTTGCTCCTATCGCATTACGTGATGGCACGCTGGAAGTGGGTATAGTAGACCCTGACAATATGGAAGCACGAGACGCGCTCAACTTTCTTGCGGCCAAGAAAAATATTCCGTATAAAATTTTCCTGATTTCCATTGACGACTTCACAAAAGTCATGGAAATGTACAAGGGCATTACCGGCGAAGTTTCCAAAGCCTTATCAGAATTGGAGACAGAGTTGTCAGTTGATTCGGGTGACAGCTTGAAGAAAGAAGATCTGTCTACAGAAAGAGGTACGCAGAAAAAAGGCAAGGAGGGTGGAGAAGAAACACTGATCATTGAAGATGCGCCGGTGGTGAAAATCGTGGCAACTGTTGTGCGCTATGCTGTAGAGGGAGAAGCTTCAGATGTGCATATAGAACATATGCGAGACCGCATCCGTGTGCGTTTTCGAGTTGATGGCATTTTGAATACTTCCCTCATCTTGCCTCCACAAGTCCACTCTGCTGTGGTAGCGCGCATAAAAGTTTTGTCCAATATGCGTCTCGACGAAAAGAGAAAGCCGCAGGATGGACGTTTCTCGGCTCGTATTGATGGGCGACGCATTGATTTCCGTGTCTCAACATTTCCTTCTTATTATGGAGAAAAGGTAGAAATGCGTATTCTTGACCAAGCCAAAGGTGTCCGAACCTTGGATCAAATAGGTCTGTCCAAACGCAATCTGGACATGTTCCGTGAGGCCATAAACAAGCCATATGGTCTGATCCTCATCACCGGTCCAACCGGTTCAGGAAAATCAACCACACTTTACTCGGTGCTGAATGAGATAGATAGAGAAAGTTACAACGTTCTGTCATTGGAAGATCCGGTGGAATATTCTATCGAAGGAGTGAGTCAGTCACAGGTCAGACCGGAAATTGGTTACGACTTCAGTTCTGGTCTGCGTACTACTCTGCGCCAGGATCCTGATGTGATCATGGTGGGTGAGATCCGTGACAAGGAAACGGCACAGCTGGCTGTCCAAGCGGCTCTCACAGGTCACCTGGTATTTTCTACATTGCACACCAACAATTCAGCTGGCGTGATTCCACGTCTTATTGATATGGGAGTCGATCCTTATCTCATCGCACCTACGTTGATCCTAGCTGTGGCTCAACGTCTGGTTAGCCTGTTGCCGAAAGGTAGTGGTGAGGCTACTAAAATCGAAGGAAGTACTAAAATCATGATCGACAAAACATTTTCTGATTTGCCAGAGCAATACAAGAAGGACATTCCGTTTTCTGATACTATTTACAAGATCAAACCAACACCAGAATGTCCAAAGGGTACTCGTGGTCGTATGGCAGTTTTTGAAATGTTTACCATGGACAAGGAAATAGAACAGATTATTCTGAAGAGCCCTACGGAAACTGACATTTTGAGAGTGGCACGAAGTAAGGGCATGATTACACTCAAGGAAGATGCACTTATCAAGGCTTTCAGAAAAGAAATACCATTGGAGGAGGTCAATAAACTGTAGTATAATATTCACATGTCAGAAGCATCAACGACCAAAAAAATACTTCTTGTAGATGATGATAAGTTCCTGCTCGATATGTACGCCATCAAATTTTCCAAGGCAGGATACG
>JBDKJM010000082.1:0-5678 GCA_039796555.1 Candidatus Parcubacteria bacterium
ACTTCCTGCGACGGGGGACTATTCCTTCCGGAGCAGTGGCGGTTTCTCCCTCGATTCCGCTAACTGTCTCCGCGCCGTCCGTGACCGCGTGATTCGTTCAAAGCCATAACCCTAAACCTGACGCTGGAAGAGTCAGAATAAACGCACCTAACAAGATAGTTGGGGGCGTTTTCATTTGTAAACAATTAGCTAGGCGAGACCTCGCTACTATAGCGAGGTCTCGCCTAGCTGACTTTGCTTGGTCTCCTTTATGGCGCTATAATTATCCTGAATATGGCTATAGTCCCCACAGATGAAAATCGCATAACATACTTCGCTGAAACCGATGCTCGTAACAAGCGTACCAAGTTCGGTATCAAAGCCAAGGATCGTACCAAGCACATGTACGTTATTGGTAAAACAGGCATGGGAAAATCTACCATGCTTGAAAATCTCGCTGTGCAAGATATTCAAAATGGAGAAGGCATGTGCTTCATAGATCCCCACGGAAAAACCGCAGACCTACTACTTGAGTATGTTCCGAAAGAACGCATCCGCGATGTTATTTACATCGCGCCATTTGATATTGAACACCCGATATCTTTCAATGTCATGGAAAGCGTTGATCAGACCAAGAGGCACCTGGTCGTCTCCGGTCTCATGAGTACTTTCAAAAAGATTTGGGAAGATGCTTGGTCTGCTCGCATGGAATATATCTTGACCAATACACTATTGGCGTTACTAGAAGCGCCCGGCACAACATTACTTGGGGTGAATAGAATGTTGTCTGACAAAGAGTATCGAAAAGAAATTATTTCTCATGTGACAGATCCGTCGGTCAAAGCTTTTTGGGTCAAAGAATTTGCTAACTATACTGAGCGTATGGCGGCCGAAGCCGTGCCAGCTATCCAAAACAAGATCGGACAATTTACAGCCAACCCACTTATTCGTAACATGATCGGTCAGCCGGTTTCTTCATTTGATTTTCGTCAGGCCATGGATAGTCGCAAGATTATTATCATCAACCTTTCAAAAGGAAGAATTGGTGACGAAAATATGAAACTGCTTGGTGGTCTTTTGGTCACAAAAATTTATCTTGCTGCCATGTCTCGCGCAGATGTTCCTGACCGCGTGATGAAAATGCTGCCGAACTTTTATCTTTTTGTAGACGAATTCCAGAACTTTGCTAACGCTTCTTTTGCAGATATTCTTTCTGAAGCACGTAAGTATAAATTAAATCTGACCATTGCTCATCAATACATTGAGCAAATGGACGAAGTTGTTCGTCCGGCAGTTTTCGGTAACGTTGGTACCATGATTGCTTTTCGCGTGGGTGCCGCAGATGCTGAAGCGCTGGAGCAGGAGTTCGCCCCAGTTTTCACTATTGAAGACTTGGTCAACCTGGGTGCATACCAAATATATTTGAAATTGATGATAGATGGATTGAGTTCTTCACCATTTTCCGCCAAGACTTTGGACGCCATACCGCACCCTGATATTTCTTATGTCAAAGATATTATTTCTGCATCTCGAGAACAGTTCTCACGACCTAGAGCAGAAGTTGAAGAAGCAGTGATCAAATTCCATGAACCAGTCGTGCCAGCAAAGAAAATTGTTGCAAATGCTCCACAGACCAATTCCACTATTTCAAGTCCTACAACAAGTAATGTGCAACGGCCAGAGGGGGCAAATAAGATTCAATCACCTGTAGTTTCGGAAGTGCCACGAAAGCCGATAGTCAATTCGTCTGACACTCGCAATGCGTCAACAAACAGTCAAAAACCAAATTCTCCGAAAATTACAGAATCATTACCCAAAAATCCATCACCGGCAAATAACTTAGTGCAGCAGAATAAGCTAGAAAACAAAACAGCATCTACAGGAACAACTCCTCCTCAAGTTCAGCCACCTAAATCAACACAACCGGCAAAACCAGTTTCTTTGTCGTCTCTTTCCTCGAAGTCTCCAGCACAAAAACAGGATCCGAAAGTTCCTTCTGCACAAAACGTCAGTGATTTGAAAAACGCTTTGGCAGTGGCATTAAGTAAATCAAAAGGGGAGAATGAAAAAGCACAAGTCGTTCCGCTAACTTCTTTGAAAAATTTGAAGCCTGTTCCAAAGTCAGCAACCCCAGCGGAGTCAATTTCTAAAGTTGAACAAACAGTTACAAAGAATAATCACTATGTACCAACCAAGCCAGATGAGGTGCCGGAAGATGTTCTAAAGAAGGTGTTGAAAGTGGACTAAAAGTATGGAAGTATGAGGTTATGCGCCGCATCCTCATATTCTCTCTTGTATATTACCCTCGATTTGTTGGGGGAGCAGAAGTGGCAGTGAAAGAAATCACAGATCGTATCCCGACTGACGATTTTGAATTTGACATGATAACCATGCGTACGGAGTCATTGAAATTTGAACGCATTGGTAACATCAATGTTCATAGAATAGGTTTTCAATGGAAAGGTGGAACGAAATCTCCAGTTCTTTACATATTAAAATATTTGTACATGCCACTGGCACTTTTCAAGGCTTTGAACCTGCATGCAAATAAAAAATATCACGCGATTTGGTCAATCATGGCCAATTACTCTGGAGCCCCAGCACTTTTCTTCAAGCTGATTCATAGACGTGTTCGACTGATTCTAACTCTGCAGGAGGGAGACCCGCTGTCCCATATTCGTAAACGTGTTGGCATTACTTATCCATTTTTCAAAAAACTGTTCAAGGTCTCCGACAGCATTCAAGCTATTTCCAAGTATTTAGCAGGTTGGGCCAGAAACATGGGGGCAACATGCCCGATATCTGTTGTGCCAAATGGTGTAGATTTTGGTCTTTTTTCTCCAGAAATCTCTATTGGAGAGGCTTCAGAATTGAAAAGCAAGTTAAACAAAAATGTGGCTGACGTATTTCTCATCACCACATCGCGATTGGTTATGAAGAATGCCGTGGCAGATATTATCTCGTCACTGGTTTATTTGCCCACACAGGTTAAGTTGCTAATTCTTGGTACCGGTCAATTGGAAAATGAACTCAAAGTCCAAACGTCAAAGCTTAAACTTGAAGATCGCGTGCGGTTTCTTGGATTCGTTGCCCACAAAGATATGCCGAAGTATTTACACATTTCCGATATTTTTGTCCGCCCTTCATTGTCTGAAGGTCTCGGCAATTCATTTCTGGAAGCCATGGCCGCAGGACTTCCCGTTATTGCCACACCCGTTGGAGGGATTCCTGATTTCCTGATTGAAGGGGAAACGGGACTTTTCTGTGAGGTTGGTAATCCTCACAGTATTGCCCAGAAAGTTGAGAAGTTGATCAAGGATAAGGAGTCGCGGGATTACATTGTTAGCAATGCCAAGAAAATGGTAGAGGAAAAATACAGTTGGCAGAAGGTGGCCGGAGAGATGAAAGATATTTTTGTGAAGTTTACTTAGTTCCTCGATTAACCTAATTCAGCTAAATCTGGTAGACTTATTTTTATGAAAATACTTATTGCATCAGGTATATATCCGCCCGACATTGGAGGTCCAGCGCAGTACGCACGCAATTTGTATGAGACCTGGAAGGCCGAGAAAGATTCTCAAGGCAAATCAATAAATGAAGTCAAAGTTGCGGCATATCGTTGGGAGAGAGCCTTTCCGCCACTCGTACGCCATTTTTTGTATTTTCTAAAAATAATTCGCAAGGGGTGGAATGCCGATCTGATCTTGGTTCTGGATACCTGGTCGGCGGCTGTGCCAGCAATGTATGCTTGCAAGTTAATGCGTAAAAAATATTTGATACGAACTGGCGGGGATTTTCTGTGGGAAACTTATGTTGAGAGAACCGGAGATCTGATCTTGTTCAAGGATTTTTATCAAACTGAAAATTTGATGCAAAAACTTTCTCGAAAAGAAAGATTAGTTTACAAACTTGGTGGTGCTTCTTTGCGCAATGCCAAAACAGTCATTTTCAGTACAGAGTGGCAGAGAGATATTTTTCAAAAAGCATACAATTTAGACACAAAAAAGAGCATGATTATTGAGAATTATTGCGGTAGTCGCGAGCCATTCATTGAGCCAGAAAACAGGGTATTTGTGGCAGGGACTCGACCACTCAAGTGGAAGAATATTGAGCTATTGAAGGAGGCCTTTCTTGAGGCTCAAAATGAGCTTAAAAGGCTAAATTTGCCCCCAATTGAGCTGGATTTGGGCAAAGCAGTATATGACAGCTTTGTGACCAAAATACAGCGTTCTTACGCAGTTATATTGGCTTCGCTGGGCGACATCAGTCCAAACATGATATTTGACGCAATTAGGGTAGGAACACCATTTATTTTGACCAAAGAAAATGGGGTTAATCATCGCGTAAAAGACGCCGCGATTTTCGTAGATTCAAAAAATAAAAAAGACATAGTTGAGAAAATAGTTTGGTTATCTGATCCGAAAAATCATGTGGCACAAGTAAAAAAAGTTCAGGCGCTTACTTTTGTTCATTCATGGGAAGAAATAGCGCGGGAGATCGTGAGCATTTTTTCTAAACCGTAATTTATTAAATTGCGCATTGCCTAGAAAATATCACCCCATGGTACATCCGCAGCCGATTTTGAGCACAAAATCGGCGAGGACTAGAAAAAACTGTGCACAGTTTTTTCGTGTACCATGGGGTGATATTTTCTAGGCAATGCGCTAACATGTTAATTATGCAACCAAGAAAACTACTAATGATTTCCACAGACAGGAAAATCTTCGAAGAGGGAAGCTCTGTTAGGGCGCGTCAGATGGAATATGCCAAAAATTGGGATGAAGTCCATATCATAGTTTTTGATACTACTAAAAATATTGAAACTGTTATCGCTTCAAATTGTTGGGCATATTCAACAAAATCATGGACCAAGTTTATGTATCCGTTTGATGCCATTAGGCTGGGTAAATTCATAATTGAAAAGCGTGGCATTACTGATATTACTTGTCAGGACTCATCATTAACCGCCATGGCTGGAGTTTCTTTGAAAAAGCAATTTCAAGGTAAATCAGCCACAGCTATTTCGCTCGAAATTCAAATTCATGAAGATATTGGTAGTCCAAATTTTGCTTATAATATTTCAAACAAAATTCGTAAAATCTTGTCATTGTCATATCTGCCCAAAGCTGATCACATTCGCGTTGTTTCAAATCGTATAAAAAAGTTTCTAGTTGATACGTTGGGAATCAATGATTCACTTATTGAAGTTAGACCAATTATGGTTGACATTGAAAAAGTAAAGAACACACCAATTCTTCCTGGCGCGGATTTACATAAAAAGTACCCACAGTTCCAAAAGGTCGTACTCATGGCTTCGCGACTGGAAAGAGAGAAAAATATTGAGCTGGCAATCAGGGCTTGGAAGGAGGTTATTAAGATGATACCAAAAGCGGGCTTAATTATTGTTGGCCGAGGAAGCCAGAGTCAAAAATTACAAGCGCAAAGCCGAAATCTTGGTTTGACCCAAAACATTGTTTTTGAACCTTGGGCCGATTATTCAACACTCATTTCCTACTACAAGAGCGCTGACCTTTTCTTGAACACCTCTTTATTTGAAGGTTACGGTATGACTCTAGCTGAAGCAAAGGCCGCTGGTTGCAAAATTGTTTCTACGGATGTTGGTGTGGCAAGGGAGGCGGGGGCGAAAATTGTGGGGTGGGAGAAAGGTGAGGTTGCCGAGAGTATAGTCAAAATGTGGA
>JBDKJM010000083.1:0-9794 GCA_039796555.1 Candidatus Parcubacteria bacterium
TAAAAAAGGTTGTGAAGTTTCTGATTGATCAATACAGAGATCAGATAAACACAGATATCAACCTCACCCCAACCGAAGCCGGTTCCAGCGCCACTTTCGATTCTATGATGCAAAGTGACTCGCTTGAAGAAGAAGATGAACTCTACGAGGCGGCTAGAGAAGAAGTTACGTCCAGCGGCAAAGCTTCAACTTCATATTTGCAAAGAAAATTAGGTGTTGGGTATTCTCGTGCGGCAAAAATCATGGACTTACTTGAAAATCGTGGCGTTATTGGCCCAGCAAATGGATCGAAACCGCGTGAAGTTATTGGAGGTGGAAGTGGAACGAATACTGAAACAATAGATGAAAATGTTGTTGCGCCTGCGCCGGCAGGTCCTAGCGAGGAGTCGCCTGTGTAGATTTTAAAAAATATTTTGTATATTTAAGTATTATTACCGTCTTCGGCAATTTTCAACAAGTAATCCTTGCGTGGATTTGAAATAATTATTTTCCCATAAACCTTGTTAGAGAGAAATTTTTACGTATACTTACAACATGCCTTTCACTCGCACTACTTTCATTAGAATTCTGAAGATTGGATCTGCAGTTTTAATTATTCTCGTTATAATCGCCTACGCTCTATGGCGCTCGCTGGCATATGCCCGTGGACCGCATATAAATATCATTGAACCTGTAGATGGCGCATCAATTTCCGCATCTACAACTGTTATTAGGGGTAATGTTGAACGCGCAAATAACATCACTTTGAATGGTAGGACTGTAACCATAGACGAGCTTGGTAATTTCAGCGAGATTATCATAGTTTTTCCTGGGATTAACATTATTACTCTAGATGCCAAGGATCAATTTGAGAGGATGGTGGAAACTCAGTTGAGATTGTTTAGAAAATAGGGTTGGGTGTTCAATTTTTGTTATTTGATTTTAATAATTACCCCCACCTTACCCACAATTTTCAATATTCAATTCTTTCCATGCTATAATATAGGCACGCCTGCGATTTATAAGATCTAATCATATTGAAGTTATGACCATAAAGAAAAACAAGAATGCTTCGGCTGAGTCGGCGAAGCACGGTAAAGGCGGCGTGTCTGTAGAAGACCCTACCTTATCAGAAAATAATTCGGGTGCAGAAAGTGAGGAGACAGAAGAGACAAAAAGCAGTAAGGGTGAAAATAAAAAACAAAGTTCGGGTATAAGTGATGCGTTAGACGCCATTCGTACCAAGTTTGGCGAAGATTCTATTATGAAGTTGGGTGAGAAGCCCAAGGTTAATGTAAACGCCATACCTACGGGTTCACTAGGGCTAGATTGGGCGCTTGGTATTGGTGGTATGCCTAGAGGACGCATTATCGAGATATTTGGTCCTGAATCATCGGGCAAAACGACTCTCGCCTTACACGTAGTAGCAGAAGCGCAAAAACGTGGAGGTGTCTGTGCATACATTGACGCAGAACACGCCATGGATCCAGAATACGCCGCCAGGCTGGGAGTTAAGATAAATGATTTGCTCATTTCTCAACCAGATACTGGAGAACAAGCTCTGGAAATTGCAGATAGTTTGACTCGAACCAATAAGATGGACGTGATCGTCATTGATTCTGTAGCGGCATTGACCCCGCGTGCAGAAATCGAAGGCGATATGGGTGCACACCATGTAGGTTCCCAAGCCAGGCTTATGTCACAAGCCCTGCGCAAGCTCACAGCCATTATCGCAAAGTCCAAAACCGTCGTTATATTCATCAATCAGATCCGCATGCAAATCGGCGTGATGTTCGGCAACCCAGAAACCACTCCTGGTGGTAAGGCTTTGAAATTTTATGCATCGGTTCGACTAGACATCCGTCGTATTGCCCAGATCAAGAAAGGTGAGGAGATCATGGGCGGACGTTGTCGTGTGAAAGTAGTCAAAAATAAAGTGGCGGCTCCATTCAAGCAAACAGAGTTCGATCTCATGTACAACGAGGGCATTTCCCAGGAAGGAGAGATCATTGCCCTAGGTGAAAAATATGAAATACTTTCAAAATCTGGATCCTCATATAGTTTTGGAGAAGTGAAACTAGGCCGTGGTTATGATGCCACACGACAGTTCCTCAAAGAAAATGTCAAAGTCAAAGATGAAGTACTAAAGGCTATCAGAGCGAAGCTCAATCAGCAGTAGAGAAAGTGAAGTAGAAGATAAAAGTTCGGAAACACGAAGCACGAAATCCGAAACACTCTCCTACGCCAAGGCTTCGGAGGACAAGCAGAATCCGAAGCACGAAATTCGAAATCCGAAACAAATCCGAAATACGAAATTCAAATACCAAAACTCATTTGCGAGAGTTTTGGATTTTGAATTTATGATTTCGTGCTTGTTTCGGATTTCGAATTTCGTGCTTACTTTTTCCGACCCCCTCTACCTCTCTTCTACTTCCTCTTCCCTTTTTCCCTCAAACCAGCTAGACTACCCCAATCATTATTATTTACCTGCAATAGTGATCGGTCATGAACTTTTCACTTTGCACTTTTAACTTGTACTTGATATGTCCATACTTGAATACAACGAAGTAACAGAGAAGAAATACATAGTCCTAGATGGTGCGCCATACGAAGTTCTATCATCTCACGTTTTTCGCAAACAACAGCGTAAGCCAGTAAATGCTACCAAGCTCAAGAACCTTATGACTGGCAAGGTCACCGAGTATTCTTTCCACCAATCAGAGAAAATTGAAGAGGCTGAGATTGAGTCTCGTGAAGTCAAATATCTATACAATAGTCGTGGAGAATGGTGGTTCTGTGAGGTAAATGATTCATCAAAACGTTTCAAGGTTACAGCCGACCAGGCAGGCGAACAAGCAAGATTTTTGAAGCCAAATACAGTAGTTGAGCAACTTCTATTCGATGAACAACCTATGGGCTTCAAAATGCCCATAACGACAGAATTACGCGTTACTGAAGCCCCACCAAGCATCAAGGGTGACACTGCGACAGGTGGTCAGAAAGTTGTTACTTTAGAGACTGGTGCCACCATCAACGCTCCCCTTTTCGTCAACGAAGGAGATATCATACGTATTAACACAGACAGTGGGGAGTATCGGGAACGTGTCGGAAGATAGAGTATCTGTTCCTTTACGCCGCCACGTATGGCAATAATGCCATAAACCTTGCGCGTTTGACAGCCATTGCCAGCTGTCTCTGGTATTTTGCGGCCACACCTGTACGCTTCCTGGAAAGGAGACGTCCGTGTGGGTTCAGAAATTTCTTGATCACCTCCGTGTCTTTGTAATCAATATGCTTGATATTGTGCTGACTAAAGTAACACTGCTTTTTCATAATTGTAATTTGTTTAATTATTTTGTTTATATGGTTTCAACGTCTTTAAGCTCTTACATATTCCTGCCTATCTCTGACAACTAAAACGGAATGTCGTCCGGATTTATTTCTTCACTAGGATAGTCAATCTTGTCTCCTGGAGCGTCTGGCACTGATTCAGCTCCTTTTGAAGCACCTGCTGTCCCTCCTACTGAAGACTGACCTCCAGTTGGGCGATTGCCGAACTGGACTGTGTCCGCGATAATTTCTGTGCGATATTTCTTCTCGCCGTCCTTGCCCTCCCATGATCGGGTCTGCAAGCGACCTTCTAGATATACCTGTGAACCTTTCTTCATATACTGTGCGACTAACTCTCCAGTCCTGCCGAATGCCGTAACATTGTGAAATTCGGTGGTCTCCTGTTTGTTGCCTTCCTTGTCCTTGTAAACACGATTGGTAGCCAGGCCAAAACTGCAAACTTTTATGCCTGAAGGTAGAGCCTTTAGTTCAGGGTCGCGGGTTAGGTTGCCTATTAGAAGTACTTTGTTTAGATACATAATGGTAGTTGATTATTTGTAATTATACCTCCTTTACCATATTATCAATGCTCTTATCCATCTCTTCGATGGTCGCTGGGGCAACGTCTTTCTTCTCCTCTAGAAGCGAGCCCGAAACAGTGGCTGTCGGTTGTTCAGCAAACTGAACAGGCTGTGACATGACAACTGCTGGTGCACGCTTGCCGAGATAGGTATTCTCACGAACAGTAGTGATGAGAAGCATACGCAAAATTGAAGGGTGCAACTCAATAGCTTTCTTGACAGCCTCGATCTTGTCTGAGCCAAGTTCAAACTTGATCCAGCCAAAATTTGCACTGTCATGTTTTTCATATCCTCCAGACACGGTCTTTTTACGGATCGTATATGCGAGTTGCTCTCTATGTGGTGCTTCTTCTGCAATAATAGACGCACCAGCGTTTGCTATAATCTTTTTCAAGATTTCTGCTTCTGCCGGAACTTTTTCATCCGGAACACCAGCAATGAGGTATCCAACCTCGTAGACCGATAGGTCTTCGTTCATTGTATCTGTCATGTGTGTGTTGTAGTCTGTGACTCTTCGGCTTTACAGCTTCAGAGACCCTTCGACAGAAGGGACATACTACATTACTTATAATATGACCTGACATTATCATGAATTGTGCCCCAACGCAAGAACACTGTGCCTCGCAGGAAGGTGTATGGTGCGTGCGAAGGTGTTCACAGTATATCAAGCCGTGATGAAGAAACAGTGAAGAAACGATAAAGAAATCGTGAAGAATTATAATTCCGCATATTCATTGAGATACCTTTCGATACCTAGCTCCCCTGCCTTGTCCGACAAGTTCAAGCAAGCGCAACTCGACAAGTCGCGCTAGATTTTTCTTGATACCTTCTCGGCCTAAATCTTTAACTTTTTCCTCAAGATCAGAGATGCTCAAAGAGTTGCCAGCCTTAAAGATAGCAAGGATTTTTTCCTGGCTTTCTGAAAGTAACTTCTCTGGTTGTTCACCTTCCATGAGCTTCTTGGCTTTATTGGCATGAGTGATAAGTGAATCGAGTAGATAATTAATCCAGGGCGAAACATCTTCATGATCCGTCTTGTGATTATTCTGCGTTTTGTGTAAGGCCATGTAGTATTCAGTCTTTGTGTCTTCAATGATTTCATCTAGTGAGACATAAGGGGTATAGGTGTAATCGGATCGAAACATGAGAAGGTTTGTGAGTGCACGCGAAAGGCGGCCATTTCCATCACTGAATGGATGTATGGCAAGAAACTCAAAGATAAAATTGGCTGTGATAAGAATTGGGTGTAATTCTTTCTTCTCGAGCTCCTTTGAAGCCCAATCTATAGCGGCTTCCATCTCCGGCTTGACCAGATATGCCGGAGTAGCACGGAAAACGATCACTCGCTCTCCCTTTTCATTTACAGCTTCTACTGCATTCTCGCTGGATTTATACTTTCCTCTGTGGGCATGATCCTTTGTTGAATAGTGGAGCAAGATGCCGTGGAAGTGTAGAATATTGTTTTCTGTCAGCTTGAGATCTTTATAGTGATCAAATATCCTACCGATCAAGTCAGCGTATCCGGCAACCTCCTGCTCATCTCTGTTCTTTGGAGGATTGGATTTAAGACCGCGCAAAAGCTTAGCAATCTCCTCATCCGTCATTTGAGCACCCTCTATGCGCGTCGAAGCACCCGTCGAAGTGATGATAACGGTCGAACGCAGTCTTTTGAGAATTTGAGGATTCAGGTTGATGCTACCTTTCCAGAGACCCTTGAATTCATCGATCTTTGCAATTTTTGAGAGTATCTCCGGCGCGATCTTGATCCTCTTGTTAAAGCGATTATCTTCCATGTTTATTGGTTAATTATTAGCTTTACCCAATATTACCCAATATTACCCAATTATGCAAATGCTTTGTGCAAAATTATTCAGAATGAAGCCGGCAATGAAAACATTCTCCTGGTATTTTCCATTATTTGTCCAGATACATTATTTAAACTCTCTCCCCTTATTTCCGCAATTTTCTTTGTTACTTCCATAACGTAGCTTGGTTCATTTCTTTTGCCCCTATATGGAGCAGGTGCTACGAAAGGACAATCAGTTTCTGACATAATATTTTCAAGTGGCGTATTTCTGATGACCTCATCGTAGTTTCTGGCAAAAGTCAGAACTCCTGTAAACGACATGGTATTCCCCATTTCCACAATATTTTTGGAATCTTGTAGTGTTCCAGCAAAGAAGTGAAAATTTGCCTGAACTTTGGCGTGTTTTTTTAGAAGTATTATGGCCTCTTGATATGCGTTGTTAGAATTCGAAATGGTAGATTTACCATTTCTGACATGTAACATTAGTGGCTTCCCCGCCTCATTTGCCAATTCTATGTGCCGCAAAAATAATTCTCTTTGACGCGCCATGTCTTCTGGCTTGGAATGAAAATAATCCAGGCCGCACTCGCCTATTGCTACAACTTTCGGATGTCGTGCCAGTCCTTTGACGCTTTCAAATTCTAAATGTGCATTTTCTTTATTGGTATCAACAGGATGAATGCCAACAATTGCCCAAATATTCTCGTGTGTTTCGGCTAACTGAACCGCCTTCTCGGATGATTTTTGACCGACACCAACTGTTATCATACCGACCTCTGCTTCCTGTGCGCGTTTGATAACCTCTTCCCTGTCTGTATCATATTCGGGAAAGTTAATATGTCCGTGTATATCTATGTATTTTATGTTCATGGTGTTTGCAGATATTGAAATGTGTGGAGAGAAGTGTATACTGATTATACATTAATACCACTACCATGCTATGCAGTAAACATATACAGACATGGTCATCATTTGCAGGTTAAGACGCCGACTTCGCCTCTTTACCAGATCTTAACCTAAAATAATATGGAAGTAATAATTGATATGAGAGAATTGGACAAGTCCTGTGTTTGCGGTTCAGGAAAAGTTGCTGGAAATTGCTGTAGGAAAAATGAACCATGTCCTTGCGGATCCAAAAGAAAAGTTAGTGAATGTTGCCTAAAACAAAGTACTTCAACTTCGGAAAATAACAAATAAAATGTTCAGCGAATACCACAAAGCCGTAGCATTCGTAGAAAGTTTTTCCAACAGTTCAATAAGAAAGAATACGGGTAACAAAAAGAGAGATCCCTCATTTTTTCTCGAACGTACAAAATATTTTCTTAGACTGATAGGAAATCCTGATAAGGGGTTCCAATATATCCATGTGACCGGAACAGCTGGCAAAGGAACAGTTTCAACAATGCTACAAGAAATCTTGACTGCCTCTGGAAAAAAGACAGGCGTTTTTACGTCGCCATACGTTGTTACGACAATAGAGAAAATTAGGATTGACCAAAAATACATCAGTCCGGGAGCATTTGTCAGAATTGTAAGTAAACTGAAACCCTATATTAGGAAAGCTCAAAGCAGTCCACTGGGTGGCCCATCAGCTTTTGAATTACTCCTAGCCATAGCCCTAACCTATTTTCAGGAACAAAAATGTCAGTGGGTAGTATTGGAAGTAGGTATGGGTGGAAGATACGATGCCACCAATATTATTACCAAACCCGCCGTAACAGCTATCACAAATGTTGATTATGACCACACAGAAATACTCGGCAATACTTTGAAGGAAATTGCGACCGACAAGGCCGGCATCATCAAGCGAGGAAGTGCGTTCTTCACATCTGAACAACGTCCTCAAATACAAAAAATATTCAAGAAAATTTGCGCTGAAAAAGCTGCGAGCTATTTTGTCGTGAAAAAGCAAAAAAGTCATAATGATTATAACTGTGAGTTAGCTCGTGCAATTTCTAGACACTTAAATATCAGTGAAGCATACATATGCAAAGGAATTTCCAATACCAAACTTCCATGCCGATTTGAAATAATTCAAAGAAAACCTCTGGTGATACTGGATGGTGCACACAATAGAGCCAAGATCAGAAGTACTGCCTCAAATGTCAAAAAAATGAACTTCGATAGATTATTTCTTGTCATGGCCATCGCTGATACAAAGAAAGACAAGGCGGCAATAATGCAACCACTTCTACAATTACATCACAAGATGCACGTAATCTTAACCAGAGTTAGTTCAACTGAAAGACGCACTGTATACCCTGCGCTATTGGCGAAAACTGCAAAAAAATACGCGCACAAAGGTACAATTCTTGAAATTGTCGAGAATCACAGCGAAGCCCTAAAGAAAGCAATGGAATTGGCCAAAAACAACGACTTAATATTGGTGACTGGTTCATTTTTCCTTGCCGGTGAAATGAGGAAGTTTTGGGTACCAGAAGAACAAGTACTGCGAAAAAGGAGTATGAATTGACATAATTCGTCAATGCCTGATAGGCTGTGAATTGAAGTAAACAGCACAAAACAAAAACTGGAGGCTTTCATGATTATTTTGACAATTTGGTGGGTACTTTTTATTGTGGTATACCTGATCTTGCCTATATAGCTATGGCGCAAGGCGCACACAAAACGAGTCAAGAACAGAGTTAGCCTGCTAATTGCAAAGTGGCGAATGGCCAGAGAAAAAAGGCTTCTATGGCGAGATTCAAACTTATCATGCTACGACTTTGATCATCCTGAATATCAAGAGCTTTGGGAAATGGAGATCGGTGCCGAAGACATATATCTATTATCAATCAATGGCTTGGTACACGGGATGAGCTGGGCGGATTACTGCCATGAGCGCCAAGAATTTGAAAACGATAATTTTGCTTGAACAGACCAAGATTGCTTGGCAGTGGGCGGCTTCGGGAAACTGACGGCCGTTTTTTTATTGTGACAAACGAGGAGCGCGTACACAGCGCCTGAGAGCCGTCCAAGAAAAAGGTTGATACCACTTATTTCCTCATGAATAGTGGCTTCTCGGGCATTTGGTTTTCCCTGACCAAATCTTTAATTATTTTTGATGTTTCAGGCAAAATGGGTTCGAGCATACTGCCTATCATATAGACTCTTTGACAAAGATCACCAATGATCGCCTCGGCCTTGGCTTTGTCTGTTTTTACCAACTTGAATGGCTCTTTTTCCTGAATAATACTGTCTGCCTTGGCAATTTGTTCCCAAATAATATTTGATGCCGCTTGGATATTGAATGAATCTAACGCCTTAAAAAACTTATCTGGTATTTTAATTTCAGAAATTTCCAGTGGTTTGCTTAGATTGCTCGAAGCCATTTTCATAACCCTGCTCACAAGATTACCCAAACCGTTTGCCAAATGAGCGTTGTACCCTTCTTTGAATTTCTCCATGGTGAAAGGGCTGTCCTCAAAAGGACTGAGCTCACGTGCAACATAGTAGCGAAAAGCATCAATACCGTATTCTGTAACTATTTCCAAAGGATCAACCGTGTTGCCCAGTGACTTGGACATTTTGATACCCCCCTCTCCTGTTATGAAGCCATTAATGATGATTGTTTTAGAGGAAGGAAGTCCTGCGGCCATGAGCATGGATTGCCACATTGCAGACTGTTGGCGAAGGTTGTCCTTGCCACAATATTGAACTGGTGTGCCATTTTTCCAATAATGTTCAAACTTTTTCAGATCATCAGGCCATCCAAGCCCAGAAATATAACTCACCAATGCATCAAACCAAACATACATAACCTGTGTAGCATCATTCGGAACTGGGACACCCCACGGCATCTTTGATGCTAAGCGCGAAATACTGAAATCTTTCAGCCCATCATTCTTTAATAATGACTTTATTTCGTTGAGTCGAAAATCTGGTACCACGAAGTTTGGATTATGGTCATACATGGCGAGCAGTTTGTCCTGAAATGCACTTGCTTTGAAAAAATAATTCTCTTCTTGGATTATCTCTAGCTCCTGCAAAGGATGAATGGGGCAACGACCATTCACAAGCTCTGAATCTGTTTTTTCAAGCTCGCAACCAACACAATACTTGATGGCATATTCTTTTTTATAAATATATCCATTCTT
>JBDKJM010000084.1:0-6815 GCA_039796555.1 Candidatus Parcubacteria bacterium
TTTCTGATACGGGATGTGGAATTTCAGAGGAAAATCAGAAGAGAATGTTTGTACAGGCATTTAGTACAAAGAAAGAAGGTAGTGGGATAGGGATGGTGGCCATAAAAACTATTGTTAGTAAGGACCTATACGGAAGTATTGAAGTCGAGAGTTATGAGGGGATGGGTTCGAAGTTTGTTATTACTATTCCAATAAAATCGGGTGAGGACAATAATTATGTATAAGGATTTTGATAGGTGGAATGAAGACAAGAAAAAAATACACGATAAAACCAGGGAAACGTTCTATCATGAACGAGAAATTTGGTGGTGTTCGCTTGGCCTAAATATAGGTTTTGAACAAGATGGTGGAATTAGATCGTATAGGCGACCTGTTTTAATATTGAAGGGATTAAGTAGTGACACTTGTTTAATTGCACCGCTCACACAATCACAACGAAGACACAAATTTCGTGTACCAATTGGACCAATTGAAACAAAGCCTTCTTCAGCACTAATATCGCAAATAAGGATCATTGATGTAAGGAGACTAATAAACAAGGTTGGATATGTTAATGAGGAACTATTCCACTTTGTAAAGCAAACTGTCAGAGATTTACTCTGACAGTTTGCTTTACTTTGTCTCCCCACTTTCGCAGGGTAAGCCCGAAGGCACTTTGTGAATAGAGTCTATCATATCTGAAAGTGAAAAGTCAAGAAATAGTTCTGAATTTGTCTTATAAACAAATCAAACTAGCCAAACTATCGCCCTCCCTCAATTTCATGACCCTGACTCCTTGAGTTGCACGACTAAGTGTAGGGATTTCTTTGAGATCAACACGGATAACTTGTGATTTCTTGGACATAGCTACAATCTCTTCTTCATCATCAGTCACAACTTTTGCCGCCATCAGAGGTCCAGTTTTAGCTGTGATATTCATAGTTAGAATCCCAGAACCTCCGCGATTCTGAACTTTGTATTCTCCCAGCTTGGTTTTCTTGCCATAACCATTTGCCCCCATAACAAAGAGTGCGGGATTTTTGGCATCTTTGGAAACAACGTCTGCTGATATAACTGCATCACCCTTTCCAAGCTTGATAACTCGAACACCTGCGGCATTTCTACCCATTTCTCGAACATCATCTTGATCAAAACGAATGGACTGACCATCTTGAGTAGCAATGGTGATAGTATCATTCTTCGCAACAAAAGCGGCGGAAATCAGTTCATCCTTGTCATCTAGAGTTATGGCAATAAGTCCGGAACGACGAACATCTTTGAAATGAGAGGCTGAACATCTTTTGCCAGTACCATTTTTGGTGACCATGATGAGTGAAAGTCCGTCTGCCTCCTTTTTGGTTTTTGGCATAGGTAAAATAGAAGTCACGCGCTCCCCTTCTGCCAGCGACAAAAAGTTCATGATTGACTTGCCCTTTGTGGCACGCTTACCTTCTGGAATGTCATACATTTTGATCTGATATGCCTTGCCCTTGTCAGAAAAGAACAAAAGGTCGTTATGAGTTGAGGCGAAAACCAGGTGGGAAATGAAATCCTCTTCTTTTGTATCCAAATCAACTACGCCGATGCCTCCCCTCTTCTGTTTTCTGTATTCCTCCGGATTGGTGCGCTTGATGTAGCCGCCTTTGGTCAGGACCAATACTGATTCTTCATCTGCGATCAGATCTTCTGGATTAAACTCCTTTACGCCGTGTTTGATGATTTTGGTTCGACGATCATCACCGTATTTATTTTTGATTTCCGTAAGTTCGATTTTGATGATACCGCGAACTTTCTTCTCGCTACCAAGAATACTCTTCAATTCTTCGATCAGTGCCTGGACTTCCTTGAGCTCATCCAAGATTTTCTTGCGCTCTAGACCAGCGAGTTTCTGCAAACGCATTTCTAGAATAGCTGTGGCCTGCTTGTCGCTGAACTTGAACTTCTTCATCAGGTTAGCATGAGCTTCCTGCACATCTGCAGCGGCACGAATAAGTTTGATGATTTCATCAATGTGATCCAGTGCTTTTTTGAGACCAAGCAAAATATGCTCGCGATCTTCGGCTTTGGCTAGGTCAAAAGCGGTACGACGACGAATAACGTCAATGCGATGATCGACAAATTCTTCCAAAATAGACTTGAGAGATAGGGTCTGCGGCACGCCATGAACCAAAGCCACGGTATTCATATGGAATGTTTCCTCAAGTTGAGTATGTTTGTAGAGCGTATTTAAAATCTTTTCAGGGTAGGCGCCGTTTTTGAGATCAAGCACGATGCGCATTTCTTTGTCTGATTCGTCACGCAAACCTTTGACACCTTCAACGATCTTTTCACGTACCAGATCCGCCATACGGATAATCAGTTCGGACTTGTTAACACGATATGGAATGGAGCTGATAACAATCTGGAACTGACCTTTCTTGTCCTCAACGATTTCTGCTTCACCACGAACTGTAACACCTCCGCGACCTGTTGCGTAAGCGTGATGTATGTCTTTTTCACCATAGATAACAGCTCCAGTTGGAAAATCTGGGCCTTTGATGAATTGGAACAAGTCCTCGGCAGTTGCGTCCTTGTTATCAACCAGATGAACAGTTGCATCTACGACTTCGCGTAGGTTATGCGGAGCAATATTTGTAGCCATACCCACTGCAATACCAAGTGTTCCGTTCAAAAGAAGGTTCGGAACAGCTGTCGGTAAAACTGTTGGCTCTTTTCGAGTGCCATCGTAGTTGGGTCTGAAATCAACTGTATTCTTATCAATATCTCGCAGAAGTTCGGCCGCGACTCGAGACATTTTTGCCTCCGTATAACGCATGGCAGCGGCTGGATCTCCATCAATGGTTCCAAAGTTTCCTTGACCCTGAACCAATGGGTAGCGCATGGTAAAGTCTTGGGCCATCTTGACCAAAGAGTCATATATGGCCACATCACCGTGTGGGTGATAATTTCCCATAGCATCGGCTACAGGCACTGCAGACTTGCGGAACTTTGACTGGAAAGTCAGACCCTTCTCGTGCATGGCGTAGAGAATACGACGATGCACTGGTTTCAAACCATCTCTGACATCAGGAAGAGCGCGGTCAGTAATAACAGACATTGCATAGTCGAGAAATGACTCGCGCATTTCGGTTGTAATGCTACGAGATACCACACCAGAACCCGCTGGTCGTGCTGCTAAATCCTGGTCTGCTTTGTCTGACTTTTTAGACATAAATTAAAAGGGGTGAATCCTTTTGCTTATAAATTATAGCAAAAAAATGTACACTCTTGTACTTGACTTACTGCATAAATGGTGTTGTTATAGTAAATACTATTTATCCCCCGCCCTGACATGTACTTCCTTATAAATAATCTTCTTTGCACCAAAAATCATCTCCTTAATATCAACAAAGAAACTACCAACTCCAGCAATCAGAGACTTTGCTGGACTGTCCGCTTTTGCCACTGCAACGGCAACTGTACTTTTGGCAGTGGTACTAGTTATAGAAAATGATGCCAACCAGAAAACAAAAATGATCGCTGTGATGCCGAATGACGTCCAAAAAGCTATTCTTTTGCGAACATGTTCTGATTTGGCGCGGAGATTTTCTAGAGTTTGTTCGAAAACCATATGATAATTATACAATGTAACTATTCTACCTCCAATACCACCACATCTGCTTCTTTACCCTCCAGATCCTTCTTCTTCAGTGTCAGTTTTGGCTCAGGTTTCGGATTTTCACCAGCCTCTTTGAGAAACTTCTTCAGGGCATCTTTGTCTCCAGAACTACCATAGTTTACTGGAATGATTATTTTTGGCCCAATTGAAACTGCCAGCTTGTAGGCTTTGGCTGGATCCAAGACCCCGTCACCACTTATAGGTACAAACAAAACATCGACTCCATCAATGCCTTCATCTGCCTCTTTTGGTAGTTCGCTAGTATTCAAAGCCCCAAGGAAACAAATGTTCATACCTTCCAGAGCCACTGTATATATGGTATTGATTCTTTTTTCTCCATCGTAACCAGACTCAGAGCCAAAGCCTTTTATGAAAACTCCTTTTACTTCGTATTCACCAGGTCCAGAAATAACAAATGGTTTCTTGTCACCAAATGTTACTTGGTCTATGCCATTCATGTCTGGATGATTGACGCTGGTCAAAACAACATCGGCTCCGAACTTTGAGGTTTTGATTTTTGAATCTTTCGAGACAGGGTTGAAGGCCAGAGTAGTGTCGCCAAACTGAACTTTCACAAACTGTCCTCCGAGGTAGTTAATAATCATGGGGGTACTTTAACATAATAATTTAGAAAATAAAAATGCCCCTATTTGTTTCCAGAAAATCTTACTCCTATGTAGACAAAAGCGCAATCCTGCGCTACTATGAAAACATAAGAGGCAGAAGCCTTTTTCGTTTGAGTTGTTAGTAGTTCACATTAAAAATTCAGCGTCATCCCGCAGCGCCCCGCCGTAGTTCTGAGAACGTAAGTTCGAAGAACGAAGGCGGGCAAACTTCCATCTGTTGTTTAACACCAGCCGGAATCATTATCAATTAAAAAGCGGAGCGCGAAAACATATGTTTAAAAAATTAAAAGAGACGTTAGTTGGTCACAAAGATAATAACGAAAGTAAAGACTTGTCACGAGTAGAGACGAAAGAAGTAAAGGGGGAAATAAAAACCGAAACAAAATCTCGCAAAGTTCCTACACGTTTGGATACCAAGAAAACCAAGACAGTCGGAGAAGTAAAAAAGAAAGAAGACATGGAGCTCACTGATGCACAGAAAGCCAGCATCATGGGTGGCTTTGTTGCCACCATGAAAAATCCTCCGGTGATTGGCGACCTCGTAGAGGGTCCAGTTATTGCTATTGAGAAATCATCTGTTTATATAGATCTTGCACCGTTTGGAACGGGTATCATTTATGGACGTGAATTTATCGTCGCTCGTGACGTTATCAAGAAAATTAATGTTGGTGATGTTGTGGCCGCCAAGATTGTTGATATGGCGCACAAGGATGGTTACTATGAGCTTTCACTCAAGGAAGCTCGCCAAGCCTTGATTTGGAGTGAAGCAGACAGTGCCATCAAAGAAAAGAAAACTTTGGATCTTCTGGTCAAGGAAGCCAACAAGGGTGGACTGATGATAGAGTGGCAAGGTATCATCGGGTTTCTTCCTGCCTCACAGCTCAAATCAGAACACTATCCGAAAGTTGCCGATGGTGACAAGGACAAAATTTTGGAAGAATTGAAAAAGTTAGTTGGTACTCGTCTGCAACTAGCCATCATTACAGCTGATCCGAAGGAAGGCAAACTTATCTTCTCTGAGAAGGGTCAGGAAACCAAGGAGAAGGAAAAAGTTGTCAGCAAATATGAGATTGGTGATGAGGTTCAGGGCACAGTCACTGGCGTCGTAGATTTCGGGGTCTTCGTCAAACTCGAGGAAGGTCTCGAAGGTTTGATCCACATTTCAGAAATTGACTGGGGTCTAGTCGATGATCCACGTAACTTTGTGAAAGTTGGGCAGAAAATTGCTGCCAAGATCATAGAGATCAAGGATGGCAAGATTTCCCTTTCGTTGAAACAGATGAAGCCAAACCCATGGAGCGAGGCTTCCAAGAAGTACAAGAAAGGCATGGCAGTCACTGGTGTGATTATCAAATTCAACAAACATGGGGCGCTAGCTTCAATAGAGGAAGGCGTGGCTGGACTGGTTCATGTTTCAGAATTTACTTCAGAAGAAAAACTCCGCAAAGCACTTGAACTAGGCAAAACATATCCTTTTACCATTACCTTGTTTGATGCCAAAGAGCAGAAGATGGCATTGAGCTATACGGGTACAAAATAGTCAAAGTAGTCATAGTTCAAATCAGCGCAGCATGCCCCACTTCAAGGATTTGAAGTGGGCTTGTTGCTAAGCCATGAAAAGTCATTTTCTTCCACAGTTTATCCGATCTTTACTTTACAAAAATAAAATTGTATAATCCGCATAGATTTTGATATTCGCGTGTTCCTTGACAAGCGATACTCTGAAATCTACAAACCCGTCACCTGGTCTACCAGCTCTGACATAACAAACGAAAGGAGAAGCCTATGAAGCTTCTATGCATGGTTCTTGTGACAGCACTTTCGCTCCTTGCGTTTAACGTCAAGGGGCAAAGTCCTGCAGGTTCGGTACCCAGTCCACTGCCACAGTTTCTGCCCATAGGCAGCAACCAGCGGATGTTCGATTGGGCAGTTACAAACCGCTATTGCGATGTTGATTTCCAACTCACAGGCACAAATTTTGATGGCTACTATGTAACCGCAGAGAGGTTTACCTACCGTTTGAAGTTTGATACCTATGCAAGCTTCATGCAGAAACTGGTCAACAGTTCCATATCGAATCTGGTCTCACTGAAGAAGCAGGCGAACATGGACTACTCAGGAATAGTCCGTTTCTTTGCCCTCGTCAGTATTACCGAAAACGATAGGAACACGTTGGTGTTCAATGTCACCAACATCGGTAGATTGGGTAACATCAATTCGGACACTTTTTCTTGTTTGGTGCCAACTTCAGTTAATACTGTGGTGGACATACCTAGTATTCAGAAAATTACCCTGTTCGTCCCATCTTCAAAAACCTATTCCAATCAATGGTCAGGCTCCACATGGAGTACGAACCAGCCCACAGGTTGTCCTAGCGAAGTAGCAACCACAAACTTGATTGGTCTAAATCAGTGGAGTTGGAATGGTTCTTATCCCGGCGGTCGCATTACCATAACTGCCGGCGGAAAAACAATGACATATACTGGGTATGGCGATCCCATATTGCCTCCAGTCTTCACACTTTCAAGAGACCTAAAGTTGACTCTCAAGAT
>JBDKJM010000085.1:0-3659 GCA_039796555.1 Candidatus Parcubacteria bacterium
CGCTCAAAAAATGGTCCCCCAACACCGAGAAAGAATTTATATTGTTGGTTTTCGTGAGCCTACAAACTTTGAATTTCCAGAACTGCCTGATTTAAGTCCAAAATTTAGAGATATTCTGGAAACTGATGTGCCAGCAAAATACACATTAACTGACCATTTATGGGAATATCTGCAAAACTATGCCGCAAAACACAAAGCCAAAGGCAATGGGTTTGGATATGGACTTACTGACATGGATGGAGTTTCCAGAACTTTAAGCGCACGATATTACAAAGATGGTTCTGAGGTTTTAATTCCTCAACGCAGAAAAAATCCAAGACGCTTAACGCCAAGAGAATGCGCCAGATTAATGGGTTATCCAGATAATTTCAAAATAGTTTGCAGTGATACCAGAATGTACAAGCAATTTGGAAATTCTGTTGTCGTGCCAGTCGTTCAACAAATTGCAAACAGTATTTTGGAGAGTTTGCGAAATCCACAAAAAGAAACGCACCGAATATCGAATTATAAAATGCTTGAAAAGCCAAGCTTATCTTAATGTAGAGGGCAAAAATGTCACTCAGCGAAATAGATTTTTCTCAATTTGCGGAATTGATGGAATCAAACGGCGTAAAAACCCTTTTTGTAAAATATTTAGCAGAAAATGACAATTCTAAAAATCAAGTTTATTTAGGACCTGATTTCAGTTCGTTGCAAATCCTTCCTAATCAGGGCGTTTTGCCAGATAAAAATAACTTCAAAGCAAAAGTTGATTTCTATTGGCTGAACAAAGATGGCGGTATTCATCCAGCGCCAAATGCTCAATTAATTTTGTATCCTGATTATCCAGAAGTAAGATTTTCTGGCTTTCTAAAGGGGTCACATGATTCCCCGTCAGAATTGATGAATGGACGATACGCAGGAAGAGTCCTGTTTTTCGGAATTTGCGATGATGGAAAAATTATTGGTTATGTCACAACAGAAGAAACGCCTTTAGCAAGAGAAATTGCAGGTTTCAACCAATTAATTCAAGTTGGTGTTTTTTACAGCCTACCTCTTAGCGGAGCAAATCCAAAAGCAACGCTATTAAGTCAACTCAAACGAATAAACAAGTTAGGTTGGATAGATTCAAAGAGATTAACTTCCACAGGTCTAAAAGAATGTTTGGGGCAAAACTGTGGCGGTTTAACTCTTGAAGCAGAATTGGGAGTTGTATCAAACAGCAAGTCAGAACCCGATTTTATGGGGTATGAAGTCAAGCAATACAAAGTAAGCGACTTTAACAGAGTTGAATCAGGCTCTGCAATTACATTAATGACTCCAGAGCCTCAAGGCGGAATTTACAAAGAAAAAGGGGCTGAGACATTTGTTAGAAAGTTTGGTTATTTGGACAAAGACACTCCCGACCGAATGAATTTTTCAGGCTTGCATTATGTAGACCAACGTCATTCAACAACAGATCTAACGCTGAAAATTTTCGGCTATGACTTGGCAAAAAATAAAATTACTGATGTGAACGGGGCAATAAGCTTAATAACCGATTCGGGAATTGTTGCGGCATCATGGAAGTTTACTGACATTATTTCACATTGGAGCAGAAAACATAGTCGCGCTGTTTATGTGCCGTCAAATAAAAGGGCAAACCCTGTTCTTCAATATTGCTATGGTCATATTGTCTTGGTGGCTGAAAAAACAGACCCTTTGTTTTTGTTAAAAGCATTGGCAAGCAAAAAAGTTTATTACGACCCTGGAATTCACCTTGATAACATGTCGTCACATCCGACAACAAAAAGGAGAAGTCAGTTTCGAGTTCATTCAAAAAACGTGGGTATATTATATGAAAACGTGTCACAAGAAAATCTTTTGGCAATATAGTTTTTAGAATTATATGGCTGATGTTTTTACCAAAGAAAAACGTTCCGAAGTCATGTCTCGTATCAAGGGAAAAGGAAACAAAGATACAGAACTGGCGATGATACAAATTTTACGAAACAACCATATTTCAGGGTGGCGAAGAAATCAAGCAGTCTGGGGAAAACCTGATTTTATTTTCCCCAAAAAAAAGTTGCTTTATTCGTTAAAAATGTTGCAAAACGTATTTTGAATTTTTATAACAAACCTGGACACACAAAGAATAACCTGGTATCCTGGGAGAAAGGAGAGCACAAGCCATGTATAAATCTAAATTCAGTATTGACGGCGATGAAAACGAAGAAAACATTGTCGAAGGCTATACAGATGGAACATTATGGAATGGTTGGGCTAATGTTTGCTTTACACGCGAGCAGGTATCTACATGGCTTGATACTTCCCCATATGATTATAGGTTTTTAGAGCCGAATACAAAATTGAACAAAAGAGATTATGCCATTTTGCTTATCTATTTTGACGACAGAGAAGAAGTAATAGAATCAACTCCATTGCCAACAGATGAAGGAGAAATTTTAGAAGGCTATTTTATGGAAAGTTATTGCTTTGTTGAATTGAAACAGTCTTGATAAATGAATGAGTCTTCAAAAGCAAAAAACGCCCGACAAAGCGCGCAACCAAGATACTACCTGCACCCTTCGATAGGCACAGGATAGGCTAGTGGGCGGGTGGTCATATCAGTCGAACTTAATGTTGGAGATTGCATGTATGTCACACCAAATTGAGCAAACAATGGTCGAATTCTTCCAATATAACCATTGGGCAAATCAAGAACTTTTGCGAATCTGTATAAACTTAAACGAGGAAATCGTCACAGCCAGCATCCCTGGCTCATATGGTTCAATTCGCCATACTTTTGCCCACATTCTAAAAGCGGAAATCAGTTTTTTGAGGCGAATTCATGGGGCATACCCAGAGCCAGGCTTCAAGTGGGAAGAGAATCCAAGCCTATCTCAGATGATGGCATACGAAATCATATTGCACGAAACTTTATTAGACACTCTTAAAAGCGTTCCACCAACTCAAAATGTGCATGAAGAAGGGGATGGTTGGATGTTTGATTATCAAGCCCGTCTAATCTTCATGTCGGTGATCTATCATGGCATTTCTCACAGGACGGATATCAGTACAGCACTGAATATCCAAGGCATCCATCTACCAGAACTCGATGTCTGGGGTTATGAATCTGCATTCCCAGAACAGTTTCAGGCTAGAGTGGTTAAGACTGGAAAGTGATTTCATAATTCCACGCCGCCCAACATGACCCTTCAACCGGCTCAGGGCAGGCTAGTTGGGCAGCTTCGCCAAGTCTACGAGAGAGGGCGAGCTGCAAGCTGTTGAACGCCCATCTTGCAAAATCAGTTTCAGGAGAAACAAAATGAAAAAAAATATCTTAAGCTTATTTTTTGTAGTTGCAATGCTTCTCTCATCATGCAGCCAACAGCCTACGGTTTCACCAATTTCAACCCCCTCCACTGAAACCTCTGTACCGCCTGCAACTGCCACAAGCGAGAATACCCCAACTTCTGAAGTATCTTCTATTTCTCCTGAACTTGAATCGCTAATTGCATCGGCTCAACAAGAAGGTGAGCTAAATGTCATTGCCTTACCTAATGATTGGATGAATTACGGCGAAATTATCACTACATTTGCCAAGAAATACGGAATTATTGTAAATCAACTAAACCCTGGTGCAAGTTCTGCCGAAGAACTTGACACAATTCGTAGAACAAAAACGAATGATAGAGAGT
>JBDKJM010000086.1:0-5396 GCA_039796555.1 Candidatus Parcubacteria bacterium
ATCATTTGCAGTTAACTTTTCATTTGTGCCCTCATTCAAATAGTACATAATAGCTTTTGGGTCTTGCACATGATTCAGTCCCAAAGCATGACCGAACTCATGCTCTAGGACTCGGATAAGCTGACCTTCGTCTTTGAACTGATAAATATTTATATAAGTGCCTGAAGAATCCACTATATACTCTCCCTCATTAAATTCCTCGCCAGTTGATGCGCCAACTGTATTATATGTCTTTACGTTCAGGTTCAAAACTTTAACCAAATTATTTAATTCAGGCACCATAGAGTTTAGCGTGTCAGTAAGTTGGTTAAATGCGGATCTATCTTGGTTTAGTGTACTAGCCTCCACAGCTAAAGAATCTTTTTTTGATTGTAGTTTTTGATACTCCTGTTTTGGTGCACCACCGCGAGCATTCCATGAGGATACTTTTTCGTTATAGGCCGCAACATTATGGTTGTACGAATCCAATTTTACTTGTAGTGCAGATTTGGCTTCTAGGTACTGGGCTGAAAGTGCGTCATACCTTGATTTGAGTGCATCATATTTTGTTCTATTATCTTTGATAACACTGTCTATTTGATTGAGTCTTACAGTGGCTTGTTGGCGATAATCAAAAAGCAAGTTCACCCTAAGTGATGCGTCGTCATCGTATGAGAACAATGTTGAACCGTGAGCAGTGCTCCAGACATTGGCCGCTTGTGCTATATCTTTCAGAAACTGGCTCTTACTGATACCAAAACGGCTGTCAAAAGAGTCTATGGAATACAGAATGGGCTGTGTGCAGGGAACTGGTGGGACAAAAATGTTTTCAATTTTTGTAATATAAGGACCAAGAACTTTGTGTGCAGTCTTTGAATAGCGGTTTGCGATGAATGATCCTAGTAGGACAACAATAAGGAAAAACAGGGCACGTTTCATGTGGGTATTATAGCAAAACTATTCATACTTTAAATGGACATATGGAATTTTTGATAAACCTTGAGTGTCAGATTAATATGTTAAAATAGGGAATATTCATGAAAAACATACCAACAATATTTCTTCAAATACTTACAGTACTCATTGCCATAGCCGCCGTGGTCTTTTTGCTATGGGAACCTCAAGTAGAAGGTGTTAATGCCCACGCCACCCTTTTTGAAATTTACTTCACGGATCCTTTTCTAGTCTATGCCTATATTGGATCTATTCCATTTTTTGTAGTTCTATACAATGCATTTAAGGTATTAGGATATGTCAGACAAGATAAGGTATTTTCAGATTCAACTTTTAAAGCTTTACGTACAATAAAATATTGCGCAGTTATTATTATATGCTTTGCCATCGTGGGAGAAATATTCATTATGTTGAACACTTCAGATGACAGGGCAGGGGGAGTTTTTATGGGTGTCCTTGTCGTCTCTGGTTCAATATTGATTGTCGCCATCGCTGAAACTTTTGAGCAGGTCCTACAAAGTGGTGGAAGTGTGAAGTAAAAAAAGTAATCTGATTAATGTACGTTATTTATTAAAGATAATCAGGAAACTCATATAAGGTTGCCTTTACGGCAGTTTTCGATTAAGGTTGCACATAGAGTCAGTTGTTTTGACTAGCCAAAAGCACGGCTAAGTGTGCTCGTTTGAACGTTAAAAAGAAAGAGGTTTGCATGATCAAATTATCCAATGGTCACATACTTCGATATGTGGTAGCCAGTGGTGCTCTGGCGTTCGATGGCCTCGGTTGGCCATGGGAACGCCCACTCGTGTCTCTAAAGCTGATTAAGCCAGAACTGTTCACAGTTTTCATTAAGAGTTTGACACGTCGTCCACGTGAGGGCAATCTGCGGTGGTGGAAACCTTGGAAGTGTGTGCAACTCATCCCTGGTGGTTCGGTCAACAAAGTTGGCCTGACAAATCCCGGGATCGACTGGTGGTGCAATGAAGTTGCCCCGCACCTTGATTTTGAGAAGTACGCAATTGCAGGGTCAATTTTCGGAGATGAAGAAGAACAAGTTGAAATGGCCATCAAGCTCAATCAATTTGATCTCGTGGCTCTCGAGTTGAATACCTCGTGTCCAAATACGGGGCACGCCATAGAAAAAGCCGAGATGGTTGTAAAGAGCACGAGATCGGTCAGACTAGTCTCTCGTCATCCGATCATTGCCAAGGTCTCTGTTGACCAAGATTATCTTGCGATCGCACAAGGACTCAAGGATATCGCCGAGGCCATATCGCTGAATAGCGTGCCATGGAAAACCGCATTTCCAAATGGAGAGATCAGTCCTTTGGCCAAACTTGAAAAGAGAGTCGGCGGCGGTGGAGGTGGTGTTTCGGGAAAGCCTGCACAAGAAAAAAATTGGGATGCTGTTCGCGAACTTAATCTACAAGGCTCGCTCCCAGTTATCGGTCCAAGCATCATGGAGCACGACGATGTTTATACTCTTCGGCGCTTGGGTGCGAAAGCTTACAGTTTCGGAGCCGTTCACTTGAGAACACCATGGAAACCAACACTGATTGTGGAACAGTTGAAGACAGAGAAGTTCGAAGTCAAAGAGAAAGGAAACGTATGTTAATCGGCGATGAACATCTTACACCTATTGATTACAAAAACTGCAAATCAGTAACAGTGCCTCGATGGTTTGACCGCCATCTTCACATTCGCGACAGCGAGATGATGAGGGCTGTTCTACCTTCTACGGTCAATCAGCTCGCAACAGGGGCAATAATAATGCCCAACCTCACAAAAGTCGTTGATGGGGTGACGGTTCCGGATCCAGTTGACACTATCGAAAAGGTGACGGCGTACCGAATGCGAATTCAGGAAGTGCTGGATTCCCCCATTTACTCAAGAGGGAAATGGTGGAGGAGTAATGGCTATCCAAACTTCAAACCTTGCATGACACTATACCTCACGGATCACACTGATCCTGATGAAGTTGTGCGCGGTTTTGAGGAAGGAATTTTTCAAGCAGTGAAACTCTACATGGCCAATCAACAAGGCCAAGGAGGAACTACCGGTTCTGCGCATGGGGTTCGCAATTTACTCGACCGTTATCCGGTGTTCGAAGTGATGGAGAAACACGAAATCCCGTTGCTTGGACACTTCGAAGCGGTCGAAGAGGATGTAGATGAATTCGATCGTGAGGTCGTTTCTGTTGACCGAGACCTCAAGCCCATCTTGAAGTCCTTTCCAGGACTACCGGTGGTTTTCGAGCATCTCACAGATGGTCGGGCGGCAGATTTTGTTGCCACCTACAATCATCCAGGTGGCCTCTACGCCACAGTCACGCCGCACCACCTGATGATTAATCGCAACGCCATGTTCTGGGGCGGCATGAATCCAATTCACTACTGCAAACCTGTGCCCAAGCGCGAAGAGCATCGCCTGAAAGTTCGGCACTACATCACTTCTGGAAATCGTCGTTTTGGGGCAGGCACAGACTCTGCACCACATGATGAAGCTGCAAAAGCTCGCTTCTGCGGTTGTGCAGCAGGCATTTTCACAGCACCATCGGCTGTTGAGATGTACACGACAGTTTTCGATGAGGACGGTGCACTTCAGCATCTCGGCCCATTCCTTTCCGAAAACTTCCTTCATATCTACGGAATGAAGGTGAGATCGGAGAATATGACCATCGAACGCTCACCACTTTTGATTCCCAAGGAGGTTGGAGGAGTTCGGGTTTTCAAAGGGGGCACGGAGCTTCCTTGGAGGCTTGTTTACTGATTTCTTTCAATCAAACAAAATTCACACTCACCCCGACACTTCATTGTTGTCGGGGTTTTTTGCTAGTTTTTGTAAGTTTGTTACGTAGTATTATAATAGTAATCCAATTCTGACGTGTCGCCGACTTTAATAACAGAGTGACCCCTCAAAATGCGCTACGGATATAAATATCCTATTCTGAATAGCTAGGCCTCAAACCTTTATCTGAATCAAAAAACTAATTTTATCTCCCTTGAATATGTCTTCCTTCTTACGCACTTCAGATTTCAGCGGCAATATATACGTGCCAGATCTCCTTTCGTAAAATATCGAAGTCTTCCAGATAGTTTTTCCAATTTGAACAATAACGGGTAGGGAACTCCAACCTCTATGCCTTGAACCAAAGTTTTTTCGAATTTCTTCCGCCTTTTTTTTGGGTATGGAAATGAAATGCCATGGGTTTATGCCAGGATATAACCAGACTTTAGCTTCCATTTTGTAAGAAGTTTTCTTCATGATTTGATTATAGCAAATTTGAACTCATAAAAATGAACAATTTCGCAATCAGTCATGCAATGTCAGTGGCATTATTTCGACTTTGGATAAAATGAAAGCCACAGGATAAAATCCGATGTTTTCACTTTTTTGATCGTTTGTTTAATACATATTGCACGGAACGACTTACTGACTTACCAGTGCGATGAATACAGCCTATCCAGCAACATGGACGACGTTTGCCATCTTTCAGTTCACTAACCACTCGCATAACATGTTCTTTTCTCGTTTCAGCTTTTTTTACCGAGATAGTCCAACAAATCCACTCATTGCGTGCAAGTGGGGTAATATTCTCCCATTTTGAAAATGAAACCTTGTCAGCAAGAAGAGCTTTTCGCAAGTCTGCGGGTAAGGCGTGCGCGGTGCCAGTGGAGATGGTTTGATGAGGCATGTATCTATATTAAAAACCATAGTGTAGAAGCTGGCAAGCCCAGTTTTCGATCAACTAATGAAAAACCGCCTACGATTTGGACGTAGTGCGGTTGCGGCGGGTTGAAGCCTATTGGCGGTTTTGTTTTGGTCCCCACATCTAGCGATTTTTCCACGGGTGCCAGGTGCCTTTTGTTACGAACTGACCGATTGACAGGCATTCTGTGGCGACGAACGGGTGCTGGTTGACCCAGGCCTCCATCTCGCTGTCTGCATGCCACTCTTCCTCGTTAATTATCCACCACCTAGGCTGGTTCGACAGTCGCCTCCAGCTTAGACTGAAGTGGACGCAACGGCTCCTCCTACTGTCGGGCGAATTCTTGCACAAGGCGGGAACTCCAATGCATAGGGCAATTTGCTCCGCGGCCAGGGATCGAACCTGGGACATCCTCGTTAACAGCGAGGCGCTCTACCGGCTGAGCTACCGCGGAATGATTTTCTAAGTATTTCTCGGACTATCTGCTTTCTGGGAACATGCAAAAATGTAACATATTTCATTAACTAAATCAAAACAACGAATTTTCATTTTCGCTCATCTCATTAGTGAGTGCAATATGTATCTGAACTTAGTCAAACACCCATTTCAGATAGTATCAACACTCGCATTTCAAACATAGACGAAATCGCTTTACAAGATTATAATGAACGCATGAATACACATATCAAAACAACCAACATCACATTAACTGATGCGATTTCAGCTTACGTTAACAAGAGATTAGAGAAAATAG
>JBDKJM010000087.1:0-6183 GCA_039796555.1 Candidatus Parcubacteria bacterium
TTTTACAGCGGCCAATGTTATTGCGCAATACGGTAAACCAACACTCGTAATAGCTCACAACAAAACTCTTGCAGCACAACTGGCACAGGAATACAGAGAATTTTTCCCAAACAATGCCGTCCATTATTTTGTCTCATATTACGACTATTATCAGCCCGAGGCCTACATTCCTTCCAGTGATACTTATATTGAGAAAGAGGCTATGATCAATGAGGAAATCGAAAGGCTTCGTCACGCTTCTACACAGGCGCTTTTGACCCGCAAGGATGTCATTATTGTTGCTTCAGTTTCTTGTATTTATGGTTTGGGTAGTCCCGAAGAATATGAAAAAGTAAATTTGAGATTGTCTACCGGCATGGAAATTTCAAGAGCCGAACTCATTCGAAAGTTGATCGTCATACATTTTGAACGTACTACTGCTGATCTAAAGTCAGGGCAATTTCGAGCTATTGGCAACACTGTTGAGATCATGCCAGTAAATGACAAGAATATATATCGGTTAGAGTATGATGGTGGTAAGATTTCACTAATTACCGAGCTCGATCCAGTCACCAGGTTGGTACGCGGCAATCACGAAACTGCATTTATTTTTCCTGCTAAACATTTTATTTCTAGCGATGAATCTAGCGAGCGCGCTTACAAGACTATCCAGGCTGAATTGTCAGATCGTCTTAAGGCGCTCAATAAAGAAGGTAAACTTCTTGAGGAAGAACGACTAAAGAGGCGAGTTAAATATGACCTTTCAATGATCAAAGAAATTGGCTATACAAATGGCATTGAAAATTATTCAAGACATTTTTCTGGAAAAATGCCAGGTGAACCTCCTGATTCTCTACTTTCTTATTTTCCACACAAAAAAGACCCAAAGACAGGCAAAGTCACAGCAGATTTTCTGACCATCATTGATGAGTCTCATGTGACTATTCCACAACTGAATGGAATGTACGCTGGTGACGCTTCACGCAAGAATACTCTAGTTGAACACGGCTTCCGACTACCTTCTGCCAAGGATAATAGGCCATTAAAATTTGATGAATTTTTGGAAAGAGTTGGACCGATGATTTTCACTTCAGCAACGCCAGCCAAATATGAGGAGGAAACCAGTAAACAGATAGTGGAACAAGTAATTCGGCCTACGGGTTTGGTTGATCCGGAGGTGGAGATAAGGCCGATAAGAGAAGGGAAAAAAGGTGGAGCCCAAAGCGAAGCGGGGGACGACATTCTGAGCGTAGCGAAGAACCAAATTTTCGATTTTATTGATGAGGCGGAAAAGACTATCAAAAAGGGTGATCGGGTACTCGCTACAACTTTGACCAAGAAGATGGCCGAGGATCTGACTGAATTTCTCAAGGAAAAGAAAATCAAAGCTGCATATTTACACAGTGATGTAAAAACTATTGAACGCATCAATATTCTGACTGATTTCCGCAAAGGTAAGTATGATATCTTGGTGGGTGTCAATCTATTACGTGAAGGGCTCGATCTACCAGAAGTTTCGCTGATTGGCATTTTAGACGCAGACAAGGAAGGATTTTTGCGATCTGAAACATCTTTGATTCAGACCATAGGTCGTGCCGCTCGTAATTCAGCCGGCCACGTCATTCTCTATGCTGATAATTTAACTGGATCAATGAATAACGCCATTAAGGAAACCAACCGTCGTCGTGAAGTCCAGATTGCATACAATAAAGATCATGAAATTACTCCTGTGACTATCAAAAAAGCCATACATGATATTACGGATCAGCTACGTACTGAACATCAGAAAGCAGTTGGGGAGTTGGTCAAGATTGACGAAGAACTAGCACGTACCAACCCAAAGCTTTTGATGAGGCAGAAGCAGGATGCTATGGAGGAAGCAGTGAAGCAACTTGATTTCGAGACAGCAGCACTCATAAGGGATGAGCTGATTGAGTTAGAGAAGAAGTTTGGTAGGCACTTTGCACTGCCAAAGTAATTCTGTGCTAGAATACACATATGTCTACCCCCTCCAAAAAAGAAAAAATCCTTGTTATAGAAGGTGATGCCGGTTTTGGCAAACGTATAGTTGTGGCTTTGGATAAAGAAGGTTACACAGCCTCGCTAGTCACAGATGGCGTGGCTGGACTCAAGGCAATTTACGATACACTTCCGCACCTGATCATTGTTGACATTGTCCTTCCTTCAGGAGATGGTTATGACATTGTGAACAAGAAGCACGCAGAGCCTCTACTAACCAAAGTCCCTGTTTTTTTGCTGTCAACACATGGTGTACCAATAGACATGGCACGAGTTCCGCAGGGTGGAGTGGCGGAGTACATTCTGGACTTACATGCAGATACCAAGGAAATAGTTAAGCGTGTTAATAATGCTTTTGGTCACGAGAACAGTTCTGAAACTTCTGAACCATTGGAGAAAAGAAAACTTTTGTGGGTTGAGGATGATAAGCTCATAGGAACTATTCTAGGAAAAAAGCTAGTTGCCTCTGGTTTCGATTTATTTCATGCCAAAAACGGCGATGAAGCGCTTAAGCATCTAGCTTCGAACGTCCCAGATGCTATTATATTGGACCTCCTTATGCCAGGTATTAGTGGTTTTGATGTCTTGCAGAAGGTCAAAGCTGATCCACGACTCAAAAATGTACCCACTATGATTCTTTCAAACTTGAGCAAACAAAGTGACATCGAACGTGCAAAAATCCTTGGCGCACAAAAGTTTCTAGTCAAGGCCGCTGCATCTCTTGATCAGATTGTTGAGGAAGTAAGAGGGTTGATGAGGTAATAGTCAGCAAAACACGATTTATTTTACTACGCTCGAAATACCATTGAAATTTACCCTAAACTATGCTAACATCGCGGCACTATGTCAGTGTCTCGAAAACACGCTCCGATTCATGGTGAAGAGAAAATCGTTGTTAAGGGTGCGCGCACGCACAATCTGAAAAACATTACTGTTGAGATGCCTAGAAACACCATGATCGCCATTACCGGACTTTCTGGTTCTGGCAAATCATCTTTGGCTTTTGATACCATATTTGCAGAAGGTCAGCGTAGATATGTCGAGTCATTGTCCGCATATGCGCGTCAATTTTTGCATAAAATGCAGAAGCCTGATGTCGATGAGATCACGGGACTTTCACCAGCTATTTCCATAGATCAGAAATCAAGATCCAACAACCCACGTTCAACAGTCGCAACCATTACAGAGATTTACGACTACCTTCGTATACTATTTGCGCGCGTAGGCAAGCCTCACTGTCTCATTTGCAGCCGTATTATTCACCGTATTTCTCAGGAAGAAATTTTGCATACAATATTGAAGACAGTTATGGCTCGAGCAACCCAGGCCAAAAAAGTTTATGGGGTAAATATTAGCAATGCAAGAATACGTATTTATGCGCCAGTTGTAGTTGGCCGCAAAGGGGAATATTATCAAATGCTCTATGATCTGCTTGGAAAAGGCTATGATCGCGTGCGTATTGATGGAAAATTACAAAAGTTGCGCGATCAGATTATTTTGGAAAAAAATAAAAAGCACGACATTGACGTTTTGGTTGATGAAATATTCGTTAGTGAGTTTAAGGATGATAAACAGTTAGGAAATGCGCGCGAACGACTGTCAGAGTCCATAGAACGTGCCGTGCATGAGGCTGATGGACTGATAAAGATAGAGTATCCATGGGCGCCGATTACTGGTGGTCCCGATACGGGTAAGGGTAACAGTATGCCTACAGAGCCTACATCTCACAAAGGAGCCGCGAATGAATATGAGACCCTGATGTCAGTCAAATTTATGTGCCCTTATGATGGTTTTTCATATCCTGAAATTGAGCCAAGATTGTTCTCATTTAATTCGCCCTACGGAGCCTGCACCGTATGTAATGGTCTTGGAACTGAAGGTTTGTTTGATGAGGAAATTTGCAAAGTTTGTAAAGGTGTCAGACTGCGTGACGAGGCTCTGCACGTGAAAATTGATGGAAAAAATATTGTTGACACCACTTCACTGTCCATTGAAAAAGCCATAGTTTATTTCAATGACATAAAGTTGACTGAAGCCGAAAAAGAAATTTCCAAAGTTGTACTGAAAGAAATCCAGGCACGACTCTCATTCATGATCAATGTGGGCATCGAATATCTGACTCTAGATCGAAGAGCTAATACTCTTTCTGGTGGGGAAGCGCAGCGCATTCGTCTGGCTTCGCAATTGGGATCTGGCTTGGTTGGGGCACTTTACGTATTGGATGAGCCAACTATTGGCTTGCACCAGCGCGATAATGATCGTCTGATTGACACTCTGCTACGCCTACGGGATCTGGGTAACACTATTATTGTTGTAGAACACGACGAGGATACTATGTTTGCGTCTGATTTTATTGTAGACATTGGTCCTGGAGCTGGAGTTCATGGTGGAAAAGTTGTAACAACCGGATACGTTGATGATCTTTTGACAGCAAAAAAGAATTCATCTGGATCCCTTACGCTGGCCTACCTTCGTGGCGAAGAGAGGGTGGAAAAGCCAGAAACCAGACGAGAACCAAAGGGTAAAATCATGATTCGTGGAGGTAATGTTTTCAATATCAAGGACATGAACGTTGATATACCCCTTGGTTGTTTCAATGTCATCACAGGGGTTTCAGGTTCAGGAAAATCTTCTTTGATGTATGAGATTTTGTATAGAAATCTGTCTGCACGCTTCGAAATGCGTCATCGTAGTAATGAGACTATTAATTGTAAAGAATTTAAAGGTTCTGAATATGTTGGTAGAACAATTCTCATAGACCAGTCGCCGATAGGACGTACTCCTAGGTCAAATCCTGCTACATACACAGGCGCTTGGACTCATGTGCGTGATCTATTTGCTTCAGAGCCTGAAGCTCGTGCTCGTGGTTGGGGAGCGGGAAGATTCTCTTTTAACCGTCCTGGGGGACGTTGTGAAGCCTGTGAAGGTAATGGTGAAATTGCCGTGGAGATGCACTTTCTGCCCACAGTTTATGTGACTTGTGATGTTTGTAATGGCAAAAGATTCATGAAAGAAACCTTGGAGATCAAGTATAGAAAGAAAAACATTCATGAAGTTCTGGAGTTGACTATTGAAGAAGCCATCATATTTTTCAAGGACATTCCCGCAGTTGAAGATCGTCTGCAAACACTTATGGATGTGGGATTAGGTTATGTAAAACTTGGACAATCGGCAACGACTCTGTCTGGTGGGGAAGCACAACGCGTCAAAATTTCTTCAGAATTGTATCGAGCACATTTGCAGAAAACCATATATCTACTCGATGAGCCGACAGTTGGTTTGCACTATGAAGATGTCAAAAAATTGATTGATATTTTGCAAAAATTAGTAAACAAGGGTAATACAGTTGTTGTCATAGAGCACAATCTCGATCTAATTAAAAATGCTGATTACGTTATTGATGTTGGCCCTGAAGGTGGTGAAAGAGGCGGTAGAATTGTAGCCAAGGGCACTCCAGAAGATGTTGCTAATAGTAAAACCAGCTACACGGGTAAATATTTGAAGAAAGTATTAAAAAAGTAGTTTGCAAAGTTGAGTGGTTTATTTGGTTCAGCTAAGTGAAATTTTGAAACAAAAAACTGGTTAACCAATTAAGGTTTCCAGCATTGAGCGAGAACTTTATTTACTCTTCGATTTCCATTCTCCTAAATAGTAAAATCCACGCACTGTCAGAAATATGAGAATGCCTCCGAGCATGATTCCACCAATTAAAATAATCATTAACTCGATGTACTTGATGAAAAGCCAAACTATGCCTGCCACCACGGCGCAAAGTACGGCAAAACCAAATATCAGGTAGAACATCAACCACAGTAATGTTCCTACTTGCACTTCACTTGCACTTGGTGCCACGTTCAGACTCTCGTTCTTTTCGTTCATTTTAGGTCAATGGGTTTTCGGTGTTTTTGATTGAACTTAAACCTGAAATACTGTACTCTGTATTCAATGAATAGTCAAGCGTTAAAAAAACTGAAATTACCCGATAAACCCGGTGTGTACCGTTTTGTTGATTGGGTTGGGAGACCTATTTATATAGGTAGGGCCACGTTTCTGCGCGATCGAGTCAGAAGCTATTTTTTGAGTGATCTTATAAAAACACGAGGTCCTAGAATTGTGGACATGGTTACGAATGCTCGAACCGTAAGGTGGCAAGAAACAGACTCTGTTCTGGAGGCCATTATTCTT
>JBDKJM010000088.1:0-11394 GCA_039796555.1 Candidatus Parcubacteria bacterium
CATACTACACATAGACGGAGATTCATTTTTTGTATCATGCGAACTTACTCGCATGCCATGGTTGCGTGGCAAACCTGTAGTTACGGGTATGGATCGTGGCATTGCATCTGCCATGAGTAAGGAAGCCAAAGCTCTCGGCATTAGTCGTGGCATGAGGATAAGTGACATGAAAAGAATTTGTCCAGAAATTATTATTTTATCGTCTGATTATGACATGTATACTATATATGCAAGACGCACGTACAACATTGTCAGGCGATACACAGAGAAAGTTGAGGAATACAGCATAGACGAATGTTTCGCCGATTTAACTGGTTGTGAACAGAAGCTCAAAATTTCTTATGAAGAAATTGCGCGGAAAATTCAAAAAGATTTATATGATTACCTAGACATCACATTTTCTGTTGGTTTGTCGGTAAATAAGATTATGGCAAAAATTGCTTCGAAATGGAATAAGCCCAATGGGCTGACCACCATTCCACGCTCAAATATTTTTGAATACATATCAAAATTGCCCATAGGTAAGGTTTGGGGTATTGGACCGAGCTCTACATTAATGCTGAAGAAATTGGGAATTGTGACGGCGGGGGACTTTGCCACCAAAGATCGAATGTGGGTAAGTGAACACTGTGACAAGTCGTTACGTCATATATACGAAGAGTTGAACGGCAATTATCTAATGTCTTTGGAAGAGTCAATTGATGCTGATGATCAGAAATCCATCCAAAAGACCGGTACATTTCGTCCGCCATCTCGTGACAGGAATTTTGTCTTTTCAGAACTTTCCCAAAATGTTGAGAATGCCTGTATCAAACTGCGCGCACATGGCATGTTGGCTACCCATGTTTCATTTTTCATAAAAACTCAAGAGTTCAATTATATTTCTGCGGACTTTTCGCTTTCCGAAGCGATTTCTACACCACAGGAAATAATTGCTCATATTGTTCCTCATTTCAACAAACTGTTTCGACCAGAGCTCCTGTACCGTGCTACAGGTGTGACCCTATCAGGATTACGGCCAAAAGATAAAATTACACCAGGATTGTTTGGTCCAGATGTCGTTGCGGAAAAATCCAAATCCATATACGAAACTATTGATCGCCTCGAGCATAGGTTTGGTAGGCATAATATTTTTCTTGGTTCGAGTTTCAAAGCCATGAAAAGTGAAAAAGGAAGTGAGAAGTATGTTCGAGCAGAAGTCAGAAAATTTTCCCTACCTATTTTAGGTGAAGTTTGGTGAGTATTTATGCGAGTCCGGCAGAATGTTCTTCTGCGCGGGTTGTAAGGTCACCCACTTCCTCTTCCAATCATTTGTTCTTTTCCCGCTCCTTCCCTGCTCTTTCTTTCCCCCCCTTGTCACCATTCGCCCGCCCCATCACTTTGTGATGGGTTTTCCTTTTCTGCTATACTTCCCACCATGACTCAAACTCAAGCACTGAATATCATGAAAACCGGCAGAAATGTTTTCATCACTGGACCAGCCGGATCGGGAAAAACTTTTGTTATCAATGAATATATAAAATATTTGAAGGATCACGATGTCGCTATAGGCATTACTGCTTCTACTGGTATTGCGGCTACACATATGGGCGGAGTAACCATTCATTCCTGGTCAGGCATGGGTATCAAGAATAATTTGAGCGAACACGATTTGGCCAAACTTGGAGAGAAATCTGCCGCCGCACGACGTATCAAAGAGGCAGCCGTACTTATCATAGATGAAGTTTCCATGTTGCATCACTTTCGCTTGGATACACTAAACTCCATCACACAATTCATCCGTAAAAATAAAGAACCTTTTGGTGGCTTGCAAATAGTACTTTGTGGAGATTTTTTTCAACTGCCACCTGTGTCGAAGTATGGAGAGCCAGATACACATTTCATATATAGATCAGAAGCTTGGCGTGATGGTAAGTTCACAGTCTGCTACTTGCATGAAAACTTTCGTCAACTTAGCGACCCCATTCTTTCTGTTCTGAACGAGATCAGGAGTGGGGAGGTATCTGATGAAGCGAGAGAGAGGTTGAGAGGAAGATTTAAGAGAAAAGAGCAGAGATTTAAGAATGAGGATGTAGGATTTAAGAGTGAAGAGCGAAGATTTAAGAATGGAGATTTAAGATTTAGGAGTGAAGTGCAAAGATTTAAGAATGACGATTTAGGATTTAAGAGTGAATCGCAGGAACAATCATTAGAGGATTCCGAAATTGGTTTAGAGGTAGAAGATTCGCCGACGAGACTTTACACTCACAATGTTGATGTGGATAGGATAAATGAGATTGAGTTAGACAAAATAGATGACTATGAAGTTACTTACGAAATGACTTCAAAGGGTAGAAAACCTTTGGTTGAAGCCCTGAAGAAATCTTGTCTTGCGCCAGAAAAACTACGCCTCAAAAAAGGTGCCAGAGTGATGTGCGTCAAGAATAATTTTGATGAGGGTTATGTGAATGGAACATTGGGTGTTGTAGTTTCCTGTGGTTTTGGAGTGGATCCCGTTATTCATACGGCCAGTACCCCGGATTTTCCAAACGGTCGTCAACTCAATATTCCACTTACTGATTGGACCATAGAGGATGACGGAAAAGTTTTGGCGGAAATAACACAGTACCCATTGCGTCTGGCTTGGGCTATCACAGTGCACAAGAGTCAGGGCATGTCTCTGGATGAGGTTGAAGTTGATTTATCAAAGGCTTTTGAACCCGGCATGGGCTATGTGGCTCTTTCTCGAGTACGTACTTTGGAAGGACTTTCTATTGTTGGAATGAATGAAAACGCTTTTCAGGTACATCCAGAAGTACTTGAGTACGATCGCCATTTACGTCAGTTGTCAGACAAGGCAGAGAGTGTGATCGAATATACTGACAGCGCCGAAATTATTCGTGCCCAAGAAGAATTTTTGGCAAAAGTAGCACCACTTCATCGTATCGGTAAAGATGGAAAAGTTAAAAAAGGAAAAATTCCCAAGCCGCCAAAAATCTCGACTTTTGAAAAGACGGCTATTTTGGTGCGAGACCAAAAAACAATCAAGGAAATTGCCAAGGAAAGAGATATGGCCGATGAGACCATCATCACTCATTTGGAGAGACTGATTGAGTTGGGGCCAGAAAAAGGTGGTGTATCACTGTCAGATTTGTCATATCTCAAAAAAGAAATTTCCCCGACACATTTTTTGAAAATTGAAAAAGCTCTGGAAGACGCGGCTATTAAAGATGAGGAGAAAAGGGCGGCCATTGCTTGGCCAGTGGAGGATAAGGCTTACAAGCCACCCCTTCTATCACTGGTAAAAAGTAAGGTAGGCTTTAGCATTTCATTCAGAGAGATACAGCTGGCTAGGGTGCTTCTGGGTTACATAAAAAGAAAGTAGCTTCATAGAATATGTTTTTCAATATAAAAATACCCGAGCACTTTTGTAGCTCGGGGTGGGGTAATCTTGTAATGACAAGCAAACTCATCAAAGTCAGGGTGCAAGGTGGGCAAATTGAACTTTCTGCGCTCGTCGGTCTGAAAGATTGTCCATATCGACCACTCTTACCATTACTCGACATGGTTTCGCTGGAACTCGTCCCTGTGTTTTCGGCTGGACATTGGGAATCATGCGTCCAATAGGTTGAGCGAAACGAATCTTGGACCGAATCAAAAGAGTGCCGAGGCATAGATCTGCCAGGGGCAAGACCACGTTATAATTTTTGTGCATGTAACGATGGTGCAGGAGATGGTGACCATTGAGCTTACGGAAAACCCAGGACATCTCAAGTCGGCGAGACTTGGGCAGATGCATACACCAGTGGATGTACTCGTACGTGAGGTAGTAAAGCAGGTAAGCTACTCCTGCACCGGCGACCACAGACCATTGCCCTAGAAGCCAGGCAATACATCCTGTGGGCAACATGAGTACTGCAAGAAGTACCATCCAATTCCACCAAGCCATAGGAATGGTGTTTTTGTCCTCCTCTTTCTGGAGGTGGTAAGTGCGATCAGCCCTGAAGATCTGGTGATGCACTACGGCGTGTGCATGAAAAGCGTAGTCAAATTTCCACACAGGTTTGTGCATGACAAACCGATGGAGCGTCCATTCAAAGAAGCAGGCGATGATGATACCACCGCCGAAACTTCCGAGAAACCATAGGCAAAAAGTTGCAGTGGTCATATTGTTTATTTGTTGAGTTTGAGTTGTGCAGGAACTGCAAGAAATCTAAGATAAGTATAACGCGCTAATAATTTGACACATAGGGGATAACTTAACAAATTACGATTTATTGACAATATTGCAAGTGCGTGCTATAGTGGCGTAGGGCAAATTTACAACCAAAAAACCCAATAAAAAACAAACCAAAGGAAATGAATGAAAACGATAACAATGTTGGTCTTGGTCTTGGTCATGGTAACGGTATTTCAAAAAATCTCGAGTGCGCAGAGCTACGAGCTTGTGGTCTTGGACTACGATTCGACCACGGAAAGTGGCGCCTACAGCATCAACAACTATGGTTTCACTGTCGGCTACAAGTTTGTATTTGGCAAGGCCAAGCCCTATCTGTGGACTCCGGCTCGTGGGTATCTGCAGTTGGGTACTCCAGACCCATCGATTCCAGATGGTATGGCCTACTCCATCAGTGATTACTTTGACATTGTTGGTACGTTTGGCAATGTGGGGAGTCTTCCATATCGCATAAGTAACGGAGTGGGGACAACCTGGGTGTTCGATATGAACCTCAGTAACTTCGTTACCTCGACTATCGGGAGTCGGCCGTCGAGGGCAAGAAGTGTCAACAGCAATGGAGACGTTGCTGGAGGTGAAGGTACGGGGTATGTGGGGTTCATCAGGAATCTCTATACCCAGGAGGCTTACAATGTGCCAATGAGTGAGAGTTACTGTTACGGAGTTAATGAGCAGGGCAATGCCACGGGCACCCACTACTCCTACTCTACTCGGACCTATGCACCTCTGTATGTTCGAAGGGAGACAAATGGGACACACACCGTTATCTCCGGTGATTCAATCTTTCGGTGGTTTGGTCCATCGGGAGGGTTCAAAATCAACACAAACAACCAGGTTGTTGGAGTAGCCGGCTCATCGGGACTCTACTGGGAACCAGAGACCGGATCTAATACGGTTTTTGGTTCAGGGGTCCAGCTGTACTCCATAAACAACTTCGGTTGCATTACTGGCACGAGTAACGGGGTGGCATACATGTGGAAGAATGTTGCTGGCCAGTTCGTGGCCACTGACCTCAACAAATTTGTCGGCACCTCGACGGGAGTGATATTGGAGAAAGCCTTCGATATCAACGACAAAGGTCAGATCGTTGGTCAGTGTTTGGGTACCAATGGTGTCCGCAGTGCGTTCATGCTGACACCTTCCACACCGGCACCTCGGTTACTCACCTTGAGGCCAGACCGCCAGCTGGAGTTGAGCTGGAAAACAAAAGCAGGTCACGTTTACGCGTTTCGATTCAGCGAAGATTTGAAGTCATGGATCTCCCATCCTGATCTCTACTACGCCGAGTCAACTACGAACGTACCAGTGTTCTTTTCAGTCGATGACCTGCAGAAGGTTTTCATCGATGTTCGGGATCTCACTCCAGAGTGAATCCAGTCAATTACACAACCGTCATGGCACAGCGCCATGGCGGTTTTTTCATGGTTAAATTTTTACAAATCATTGACTTATTCCCAGTAATACTATACAGTGAATATCTAATAAATTCTCGCAGAGAAAATACTTATGCATCAGAAACACTTTAGAGGCGGAAGCCATGGGGGTACCGCGAAGCAGTTTAATTATCGCAAACCTGCAGGAAGAGGCGGTTCTAACGTTGGTGGTTTTCGTGGCGGTCATGGTGGTAGGCATGGTGGACATGGTGGCAGAGGACGCGGTGGTCGTGGGCCTGGAGGCAGATTCTCTAGACATATTGACGTCTCAAAGTTCATCAACAAAGCTGTTATTACGGAAAAGGTAGAAAATTTTGTTCCCGATCATGAGTTCAAAGATTTTCAAATAGACAATCGTATAAAGACAAATATTGCGACAAAAGGATATTTCCTACCAACCCCGATTCAGGACAAGTCTATACCACACATACTTCGTGGTTCAGATTTGGTGGGTATTGCCAATACTGGAACCGGCAAGACTGCGGCTTTTCTGATTCCTCTCATAAATAAGGTGCTGGTAAATCCAAAAGAAAAAGTTTTGATTATCGTGCCAACACGTGAACTTGCACAGCAAATAGAGCAGGAGTTTAGAGGTTTTACCAAGAATCTTCCAATATGGTCAGTTTGTTGCGTGGGTGGAGCCAGCATCGTGCCACAAATGAAGGCACTGAACAGACCATTTAATTTTCTGATTGGAACTCCGGGACGGTTGCGTGATCTTATTGAAAGAAATAAGATTCGTTTGGCAGAATATGCAACTGTGGTTCTAGACGAAGCTGATCGTATGCTGGATATGGGCTTTATTCATGATGTTAAGTTCATGGTCGGTGCTATGGCCAAGGAGCGTCACACATTGTTTTTCTCGGCCACTATGTCGCGTGAGATAGAAGCCTTAATAAAACAGTTTTTGACTGATCCTGTGAAAATTTCTGTGAAGACTGGTGATACTGCACAATCAGTTGATCAGGACATTGTTCGTGTGCCAGTCGGAAAAAATAAATTAGATGTTTTACAAGAACTACTTGGTCAGCCGGGTTTCAGCAAAGTTTTGATTTTCGGTAAGACGAAATATGGTGTACAGAGATTGGCAGAAGATCTGACCAGACGAGGTGTTTCGGCAGAAGCTATTCATGGAAATAAAAGTCAAGGTCAGAGAATGCGTGCCCTGAACGTTTTCAAAGATCACAAGGTTAAAGTTCTCGTAGCTACGGATGTTGCCGCTCGCGGCCTTGATATTTCTGGCATTACTCATGTTATCAATTATGACGTTCCTGCAACTTATGAAGATTACGTTCACCGCATAGGCAGAACAGGCAGGGCGGGGAAGAAGGGAAAAGCTCTAACTTTTGTATAAAAAGTAAATTCTGAATCCGAATTAAAAGTGCGCCGTCCCTTTGCTGGGCGGCGCTTTGTTAGGTGGTGGCAGTGGCTCGTTGCCCACGACGTAGTCGTGAATGACTTTGCAGGCCTGTTCGAATATTCTCTGGTCAGAACATCTTCCCGATGATTCCTTGTAGTCCATTGCGAGCATTTGCTCGGTAATGGTGTCCGGAAGTTCAGGATTTTGTCCAGTCTCGAACTTTTGGGCGGCGATAAGGATGGTGCAGAGAATAAAGTACTTGTAATACAAAAGACAGAAATCGTCGTCTTCTAGTCTTTTGACCAAATCAGCATCCTCAGAGGTCCAGGAGGCCGCTACATTTGACCCAGAACCAGAGCTGTTTATTTGTTGCAGATAGATGATCCGCTTGATTTCCAATTGTTCCTTGCGTCCCGTTACAGTCGGGAGAAAGAACATCCCACTGTACGGTATGGCATTCATTTTTTCCCCTCTTTCTCCAAAAACTGCTTTGTTTTCGGAATTTTTGTCTGGCATAATTCTATGACTTTTCCTATGTTTGTCAATGGATATCAAAAGACTGCCTGCACTCTAGTTTTATTCTTTGGCCCAACATTAATTTTCATAGAAAAAATTATATCAACCTTCACAATATTCACCAAATTTTCAGAACTCATAAAATACTCAACACCTTACTATTCCTTTGCAAATTCTCAAGAAAAAGAAGAAGTTACTAGAATTATTTTTTCAGAACCCCTCTATTCTGGGAATATATCATCTTTCATAATCTTTATTTTATTTGTCGAACAATGCTACATATTCATGCAGCTCAAAGAGCCGGTTTCGGGAGAAACCAGTCTTTTCAACAAGAACACCTTTCTTCTCAAATTCATCGACAAGGCGATTAGCCGTCAAGAATGAAACCTCTAGCTTTTCTGAAATTTGCCCGATGCTCATAATAGGCTGTGAGAACAAAGCCAAGAGGAGTTTCTGCCCGACCTCTGCACGACGCCCCATTTTCATGATCTTGTTTTCATAGGACTGTCTCAGGGCAACAATTTTCTCGAACGTCTCCTTACCCTTACGAGCAGTCTCAATGACTCCTGATAGGAAGAACTTAATCCATTGTTCGATATTGTTTGAAGCGCGAACTACTGTTAGAGAATCATAGTAAGAACCTTTGTTTTTCACGAAGAAATCCGAAAGATACAGTGTCGGCTGTTTGAGTACACCCGCATCGACAAGCTGGAGCGTAATGAGCAATCGCCCCGTTCTTCCGTTACCATCAAGAAATGGGTGGATTGTCTCGAATTGATAATGACTTATAGCCGATTTAATCAAGAATGGAATATCGAGATTCTTGTTGTGCCAAAACTTCTCAAGGTCGGAAAGTAATTCCGGAACCTCATCGGGGTGAGGGGGGATGAACAAAGCATCCTTGAGGTTTGAGCCGCCAATCCAATTCTGGCTATGTCGTATTTCCCCGGGTGCCCTGTGTTCACCTCGTGCATGGGTGAGAAGAATCTTATGCGCACCCTTAAGAAGCCTCATTGAGAGAGGCAACTGTTTGAGCTCCGCAACCGAATGATTTATAGCCTCAATATAATTTTGAACTTCTTTCCAGTCATCGTGGCGTTCAGGATCAATATTTTCTTTGGGAGACAAAACCTCATCAATCGCAGTTTTCGTACCTTCGATGCGGCTTGATGCGGTTGCTTCCTTTGCAATATGCATCTTGATGAAGTAACCAACATCAGGAACTAGCGTTGAGTACGCATTTAGTTCCCCGAGAAGTTGCATGGCCTCATCAGATAGCATGTTTATCTTGCGGTCCTGCCATTCAAATGATTGATTTACAGGAAAAGGACTGAAACTTTTATAGTCCACTTGTTGCTTATATACTCCCGATTTAAAGTTTGATTTCATAAGTGAAAGTATGATTTTTTATGTTTCCATTTTAGCATGTATCTGAAAATAAGCAAATTCATGTTTCCACATGTCCGGCGGTCGTGAAATAAGTTGTCACTATATCATGCTATAATTTCTCCATGTTGAACATCAAAGAAATCTCCTCCTTGATTGAGGGCGAGGTAGATACAAGTTCGAAAGCTCTTGAGTCAGCCAGTCATGATGCCAGTATTTTTGAAGTGACGCCCGAGGTTGTAGTTCGTCCAAAAAATATTGATGACATAAAAAAGTTGGTGCGCTACGTCACAGATCATACTGGTAATGGTTTGAGCTCCAAATCCCAGCCAAGGATTTCTCTGACTGCTCGCTCCGCTGGTACTGATATGACTGGAGGACCACTTACTCAATCTATCGTTGTTGATTTCCTAAAATATTTTAACCACATCATAAAGGTGGAAAATGGGTATGCCGTGACAGAACCAGGGGTTTATTACAGAGATTTTGACAAAGCTACACTTGCAAAAGGTCAGATTATGCCTAGCTATCCTGCTTCAAGGGAAATTTGCACGGTTGGTGGCATGGTGGCAAATAATTCCGGAGGAGAAAAAACTCTGACATATGGAAAAACCGAGCGTTATATTCGCCGGCTAAAAATGGTTTGCGCTGATGGCAAGGAGCATGAGTTTCGACCACTTTCCATGCATGAGCTGGAACAGCAAAAGAAATTTCCGAGTTTTGAAAGTGAGATATATAGACGCATGCATGAGTTGATAGTCAATAACAGGGAAATCATTGAGAAAGCACGGCCGACAGTTAGTAAAAATTCCTGTGGATATTATTTGTGGAATGTTATGGGTGCGAGAGAGGGCATAGGTGAAAATCATGGGTTAGATACTGGGAAAGAAAAATATTTTGACCTAACTAAACTCATTGTCGGTTCACAGGGAACTCTAGGACTAATAACAGAAATTGAATTTACATTAGTAAAACCAAAACCATATTCCAGACTTCTAGTAGTTTTTCTCAAAGATTTGAAGTTGCTAGCGCCAACGGCTAGTCATATCTTGAAATTCAAACCCGAAAGTTTCGAATCTTATGATGACCACACTTTTAAAGTGGCTTTTAAGTTTCTGCCCCAACTTCTCAAACAAATGGGTGGTAATATATTCAAACTCGGCTTCTCATTCATTCCTGAAGTTTGGGCAGTTTTGCGTGGTGGTGTGCCAAAGATGGTTCTGATGGCAGAGTTTACCGCCGATACAGAAGAGCAAGCTCTGAATATGGCAACTCGTGCCCGCGATTCTCTCAAAGAATTCCACGAAGAGAGTCGTGTTACACAGAATGCTGAAGATGCGCACAAATATTGGGTTATTAGACGCGAAAGTTTTAACATGTTGCGTCACCATGTGAAAAAATTACGTACGGCTCCATTTATTGATGATTTCGCAGTTTTGCCAGAAAAATTAACAGATTTTTTGCCTCGCCTTTATAGCATACTCGATCAATACAAATTAACTTATACCATTGCCGGTCATATAGGTGACGGTAATTTTCATATTATTCCACTGATGAACTTGCACGAGACTCATTCCCACGAAGTCATCAAAGAATTATCAGTTAAAGTTTATGAACTGATTCATGAGTTTAAGGGAACGATTACAGCTGAACACAATGATGGCATGATACGCACGCCATTTATTAAGATGCAATACGGTGAAGAAATGTATAAGTTATTTGAACAAGTAAAAAAAATCTGGGATCCGAAAGGTATTTTCAATCCGGGGAAGAAGGTGGGAGGTGATTGGGAGTATGCGATGGGAAAGGTGGTGAAATAGTAGAGGAATTGCATGTAATAAAACAATAGTATATAAATATTGAGAAAAGAAATCATAAACAGTTACGGCCAGTTCGCGAGATGCGAACTGGCCGTTGTCCTTGATGTACTACTTAATTCATCTCAACCGAGGACAGTGGGCGGGTGATGATCCGCCCGAAGCGGTGGTGTGAACGGCGGAGTAGGAGTTCATGACCGTTCACCGCCACGACCTTGAAGGTCCGCATCTGCCCCGACCGTGGGGAGGTCAGGCGAACCTTGCGCGGCGTTCCGTTCTTCCACTTTGTGACCCGGACTTTACTGTCCCGGAACACTGGATCAAAGAGGCGTTCCGGCGTTTTGTTCGAAGCGATTTCCGTCGTGGTCACCTTGTTAACCGGGACATCCCTGTTCGGCCGTCCCAAGTTCCCGATGTAGCGTAGCTGACTTTCCGACGGTGCCGCCTCGCCCGACTTGAGCGTAGCAGTCTTAACCGGCGCCGGCTTCTCCAACAGAACAAGCGGGTATGACGCCGCAAGGGGCTGGGTGAGGGGGTTATGGTTGCTGGTTTCAGCTCCGTGGGTTTTGATCCCGAAGAGCTCCAATATGAAGAAGAACAGGGTTTTCATTTATCCAGTATAGTAGCAGGTATTTCTATATTTGTCAATAAATTGGTTAAAATATG
>JBDKJM010000089.1:0-3022 GCA_039796555.1 Candidatus Parcubacteria bacterium
GCATTCACAGCCGAATCAAGTCTTGAGAACCTGCTGTCTATGTCGTTGGTAGTGAAACTTGGCGTGATAGTTGAGGTATTGAGTGAGGCCTCGAACAGGTCTGCTTGCCTACGAGCTTCAAGTTTCTTGATGGTAGTTGAAGCGATCAGCGGATCAATGTTTGTAGTGATAATTATATCAATAGTACGGATCTGGTTTTCAGCATAATTTTTCTGCTCATCACGCAAAAGGTTCATAGTTGCGAGTTTTGTTACGAAACATTGTCGAGCTTGTAAGTAATAAGTTTTACTTGAATTCAAGAGATCTATAGCTTGCTCATATGTTTTTGAGTTGTTGAGTGCCACATTAACTATGGCATCTGAAGCACTGCCTCCAGTATTTCTAACACTTTGTACCCCAGCACTGTTTGCACTCTCAGCCTCCTCTGAAAGCTGTACGAGGTAGGATCTGTTTCCACCCCCAACACTTGATCCCCTACCACTAAGTGCCGCCAATCCCTGTGTGAACATTTGATTTACCAGTGCACCAAGCATGGCGTCTATGCTGTCGCTGATTGTTTTGACAAGTACAAGTTTGTCTGCTGGCACGTTGAGCTGTCTTTGTAGTGAGCTAGCTATGACTGAACCTGGAGTGCTCGTTTGGCAATCTTGATATGACACGATTCCGGTTTTTGGGTCACGCTTCTTCTGAACACTAGTCGGTTTATCCAACGCATTTTTTCCTGTTATGACAGTTTGGTCGCCAAACTGTCTGAATTGTGCTTCCTGTGCAGCTGTTAGACCAACAGACTCACCTCCTAAGCTAGGATCCAGGTATTGAGATGTGACATCGGTACACTTCTGCCAAGAAAGAAAACCTTGTCCACGATTGAGATCAGTGTTTACTTTTTCTTTTTTATCAGCAATCCTGGCCTGTAGATCACTTTGTGCCATGAGATATGCTCCAAATGCATTATTTTGAGGTTCAGTTGTATACGCTATGTAACTAGCCCAACCACCTTGAGAAAAATCTCCATTAACGAAGTTGCCTATGGTCGCCCCATTCGGATCACCAGAAATCGTAACGCCACTGTTTTGTCCGGCAGTTGCTATGGCATTTCGCGTGTTGCCGACTATTTTGCCCAATGTACACTCATATCTTTTAGTTGCATAAATGCTCTGATTTAGGGCTAGGTTGAGCCTCAAATCAAAACTAAACGGAGAACAAAGTTGTGATAGGAAACCCTCCTTATCCAGGAATTCACCAGTAACTTGATCTCCCACATCAAGGAAAAAAGCTTCAGGATTGGTTAGAAATGCAGGACTACCGTTGAATCCAGTATTTATCCAATTAACAATACTTGCAGTCATTTTTTGGAGTAGTTGGTTGGCCAATGTCACAGCAAGTTTGTTCAAGACGAATTCTTTCAAGTGGTCCATGGTACAGTTGAAACTGAAGATTCCACAGTCGTTCTGAACAGCTCCCTGTGCCTGAACCTTTTGAGGAATGAAAGCAACAGACGACAGAGACATGCTGACAATCAAAGCCAATATCACAACTCTTTGTATGATTGTAGGTTTTTGATGATTCATATCTACTGAATTATTGTGAAAATTATCCCTGGATCACTGTTTGAAAATCGAATATCCTTTTGCTCAAAATTATTTTTCAGACTTACAAGTGCATTTTGAAAAGACCCAAGTGACTTTTCGTAAACTGCCAGAGAAACCATGCTTTGCATTGGATCGCTGAAAATCTTAGCCATTCCCTGCGAGACAAATACCATTCCACTCGCTGAATTAACCAAGTTTAGATGCATGTCAGAAATGGTTTTTGGTGCCGGGACAGCCAAAAGTTTTTTGAGCATATTGGAGTAGGATTCAGCAATAACATTGATTTCTTTAATCCTAGACTGATCGTTCTTGTCCAGAGCTTCAGTGGCTATAGTCGCCGCATCGCCTTGCCGTGCATACATAGAAAGTATGCTTCCCACCGTGTTTGCGTATGTCTTTTCTGCTGACACATCAACATTTTGTGACACCAGAATATTTCGAATGTCATAAATGCGTGCTTGCGGTGCAGTTGATACGATGTCGCTCATGTTTTGATCTATTGCCGCCTTTATGGCAGTTTGATCGTCCGTAAGATTATTCTGTTTAAGTATCATGAACTGCTCAAAAACCTTTTTTCCAAACTGCCCTGTTATGGTGTCTGGCTCTTCAGAAGCTCGCGTTGAATTGTTCGATTGGCCACTTAGACTTGCCTTAGGCGAAACTAGGTCGTCAGACGAACGGGAACTGGCAAAAAACTGTTTTTGCCAATCACTAGAAGTGGCAATCAGATCACTCATCTGTGTTACCTGTATATTTTTTCTGGTAGACATGTCATCCAAAGCCTTTTGTTTGTTATTCGTACCACCTACATACCAAATTGTGGCCAAAACACCGAGTACACACACAAGGAAAATAAAGGCTGTCTGCTTGTGCGGGTGCAACATGGGCATATACTGAATTATATCGCAAAAAGCACTACCCTGCCTCGTATTTCTGTGGACAGTGTTTAGGGGTATTTTATGGCCAGTGCTATAATACCCAACATGAGTAATAAATCTCTCATTTATTTGACAGGATTCAGTATTTGTCTTCTTGTAAGCATAGTTTTTTTCACAGAAAATGTTCTGGCGGCCGGTTTTATCTTTGACAGACCACTCCAAATCGGATCTTCGGGAGAAGACGTGCGAGAATTACAGAAAGTTCTGAATAGTGATGTTAATACCCAGATTTCTAGGGCTGGAAATGGTTCTCCTGGGCTTGAAACCACTTATTTTGGAAGCCTTACCAAGGCGGCGGTTATTAAGTTTCAGGAAAAATACAGTGAAGACATACTTTTACCAAATGGTTTGATTGCAGGTACTGGTTTTGTTGGGAAGTCGACGTTGAGTATTTTAAATAAGTTGTCGCAGGAGCTCGCTGGCGACTTGAATTATCCCAATTATTCCTTACCAAAATCAGCAGAGGTCCCAAAAGTAACCCCAACCTCAAGA
>JBDKJM010000090.1:0-4010 GCA_039796555.1 Candidatus Parcubacteria bacterium
TGCAGCGGATTTTATTCTGGTACCAGTGGTGGCGGCGAAATCAACGCCGTCGTGACCTTGAACACCATAAATTTCCTGGTGAGCGGCAGAGAATGCTGTTTTACCAAAATATTGTGTTATACGAACATTATCAACAGGATAACCGAATATTCCCTTTCCTGCGATTGGAACTGAATTTGGATCAACAACGGCTCTCAAACTAGCTTCCAAGTTGGCAAGCTCCGATAAGAACGCTTCCCTTTCACGTTGTCTTTGCGCCAAAATTTTCTGATATTCTGCTTCAGATTGTTTAGTTTCCTGGAGCAGAGTATTTTTTTCAGCAACCGTTCCTAGAACGATAGCTCTTTGATCCTTGAGTTGATTATTGAGAACTAATAATTCTGACTTCGCTTTCTCTGTAGATTTCTTGTTTGTTTCCAGATTAGCTTTGGCATTTCTCAATGAATCTATCTTGTCTGACAAACCTTTTTGAACTGAAGAAATCTCATCTAGTGAGTTCCAGGCATCAGATAGTGAATTCTTGGTCAGCATAAGTTCAGGCAAAGACTTACCACCCAACTCATTTATAGTTGCAAATGAGCGAGCTACGATCCTCTTGTCATCATCGATGTTATCCTCTTTATCAGAAATCTGCGAGCCAAGTTGTTGTATTTGTAAATTTTTTTCAGCCACTTTTGCTTCAGTGACCTTGATATCTGCTTCAAGCTTTTTTTGGGTTAGTTGCAATGTTTTCAGATTTGCAGCAAGAGAAGTTGACTGCGTTCCCAGATCGGTCAGCTGTTTCTGGTAACTTGCAATTTCTTGCTCAAGGTTTTTGATATCCTGATTACGCTGGTCAATTTTTGATTGCAATTCAGTAATTGCTGGAGAGGTCGCGGGTTCAGTTGCCGCAGTTTGAGCATGGTCAATATAGGGATTAGCCAAGAAAATTAATGCGAGAAAAGCTATACCCAATGATTTTAAGCCTCTCTTTGTATTCATAATTTAACTCTTTAATTTACCTAGCGCTGTATCAATTCGCCTTAAGACCTCATCCTTGCCTATGAGCGCTGATGATACAAACGGATCAGGAGACTTATCCTGTCCAGTAATAGCCATTCTTAGTGGCCACAAAACATCGCCTTTACCGTTGGCTTCGACGTATGGCCAAACTGCCTGCTTGGTAGTTTCAGCCGTGAACGAATCATTCGCCAGCATCTTCAACAAGCCTCTTATTTCAGCTAAGTGTTTTGAGGCCTGATCAGCATTTGGATTTTTCTTCCATAACAGTGAATCTTTGCTGTAATCATTTATTTGTTTGACAAAAGCTAGTTCACCATTTGCACTGAACATAGCTGAAATGTCGCTAAAAATAACAATTTTGTCTCGCAAAACTGGAATGAGTTTGTTGAAAGTATCACTTTTCGGAACTATCCATTCTGGCAGAAATGGCCGAGCATGTTCAGCGAAATCAGCATCTGCAAGTTTTGTAATATACTGGCGATTGAACCATTTGAGTTTTTCTTCGTCAAAAATAGCACCACTTTTCTGTACGCGATCTAATGAAAAACTTGATATGATTTCCTCAACACTCAAAATTTCCTTGTCATCCGATGGATGCCATCCCAGTAACGCCAAATAATTTATTAAAGCCTCTTTGAGATATCCCCTGCTCCTATATTCACTTACTGGAACAGCACCTCGGCGTTTCGAAAGTTTCGAACGATCTGCAGACAAGAGTAGTGGAATATGGGCATACTGTGGAATTGGAGCACCTATAGCTTCGAAAATGAGTATCTGGCGAGGAGTATTGGATATATGGTCTTCCCCTCGAATAATGTGCGTAATTCCCATTTCATGATCATCTATAACCACTACTAGGTGAAATACCGGCTCACCCTCGCTCTTGGCTATAACGAAATCTCCTAGCTCTGTTGTATCAAATTCTATGCGACCACGTATACTGTCATTAAATACAATTTTTTTGTTTGGATTTTTAAAACGTATAACGGAAGAGCGTGGTTGAATGGTCTCCGTAGAATTTTTACTGTTCTTGCCTGATGCACGAGCTAGGTCTTGGCTAATCTTCAATTCCTGCTCTGGAGTGGAAATATATGCGTGACCGCTAGCGACCATTTGCTTGATATATCTCATATATATGTCCGTTCTGTCAGATTGGCGATAAAACTCATCATATTCAAGTCCAAGCCACTTTAGGCTATCAACAATGTTCTCTTCGTACTCTTTTTTTGACCTTTCCTTGTCAGTATCTTCTATACGCAAAATGAACTTGCCTTTGTTCTGACGCGCATAAATCCAGGAAAAAAGCGCAGTTCTATAGGAGCCCGCATGAAAATAGCCTGTTGGCGATGGCGCAAATCTGGTTATTACGGTCATGGGACTATTATAACAGAAAACTACACCCCGTTCTTCACCTTTCCTGTCTCTAAAAACTCAATAACATTATCCGCGACCATTTTGGCCATTTCGTTTCGTGCACTTTGACGTGCAGAAGCAATGTGAGGAGTCATGATAACATTTGGTAGTTGTGCTAGACCTTCGGCCAGTTTTGGTTCAAACTCAAAAACATCCAATCCGGCGCCTGCAATTGTTCCATCTTTAAGTGCAGAGACAAGGGCATTTTCATCAACAACTGGGCCACGAGATGTATTAATCAGAAAAGCAGTAGGTTTCATAATTTTTAACCTCGCATCATTGATCAAGTGCTTAGTAGAGTCTAGCAGTGGAACGTGTAAGCTAATAACATCAGCCTGTCTCAACACGTCACCAATATCGGCAACGTATTCAACCCCGTATTCTTTTTCAATTTTATCGTTTCGATTAACATCGTAATAGATGACTCTCATATCAAAACCCCTTGTTGCATGATGGGCAACTCTTTCACCTATTTTACCGGCTCCGATAAGTCCAAGGGTTTTCTTTTCCAGGTCACTGCCAATAAAGCTCATTGGTGACCAGCCGTGATACTTCCCTGCTCTGACAAAATCATCAGCTTCAACCATACGAGTGCTCAAACCAAGCATGAGTGCCATGGTGTGCTCCGCAATACAATAAGAATAATTTCCGGGTGTATTAGTCACAAGAATTCCCCTTTTACGTGCTTCTTCAGTATCAATATTGTCATACCCCACTGCATAATTCGCGTACAATTTGACTGTAGGTGCAGAGTCAAAAACTTTTGAATCAATCTTATCAGTTAAAAGGCAGATAACGGCATCGTAAGATTTTTTCCTTAAAGCGTCTATAATTTCAGACTGCGATGGAACTTGATCATTTGGGTTAATATCGATCGAATAGTTTCTGGCTTTTAGCGTATCAATGGCTAGCTGTGGAATTGCTCGAGTAATGTATATATTTTTTGACATATTTTTATTATAGCAAAAGAGTCGCCCTAAGACGACTCTTTTGTTGCTTAATTGTTTATCTTAGACGATATCTGGATTATCCCTTTATACCTGCACCAGCTGCTGCTGTGGCATGGAACAACTTCATGATGATGTTGCCTCGAGAATCCTTGAGAGGAAGATCCTTGGTAGCGTCAAATTTCTTATCACCATCATCTGAGTGCAACATCGCATAGTATGTACCACCCTCAACTGTTGAAGCACTCAAAGTAATCTTGCCTCCTGGATTGGTACCACTGTCATAATACATAGAACCGATATAAGCACCTGGTGTGCCGTTGTTATCCTTGTGAATCTCTACCCAACCACCGTTTGCTAGACTAACTGAAGAAACGAACACTACGTTGCCTGGAAACTGATCGGAAATGACAACACGATTTCCTTCGGCACTAGTCACATCTGTTTCAGATGGAGTATTCTCTTCGGTCATTGTTGTGTCAGTCTTTTTGTTTCCAAAGACCATAACACCAATAATAATGAGTACGATAATGACTATGATGGTCACTACCCACTGCCACGCCTTGATACCGCCTGTTGGTTCCATATTTTTAAACTAGGTTTATACTAATAAATTTCGACAATTGTGAAGCTACATTATAGCACATA
>JBDKJM010000091.1:0-3143 GCA_039796555.1 Candidatus Parcubacteria bacterium
GCCGATGATATAGAAAATTTTCCACCAGAAAGAATCGTTATCTTATCCACCGGAGCACAGGCCAATGACTTTTCTGCCTTGGTTCGCATGTCAAACAAGACTCATGCCAAAATCAAACTCACCCCGCGCGATACGGTAGTCCTTTCATCATCAGTTATTCCTGGAAATGAACGTCCTATCCAAAAGCTCAAGGACAACATTTCACGACAAGGTGCAAAGATTCTGCATTATCGTATCGCTGACGTGCACTCTTCTGGTCATGCTAACCGCGATGAGACGGCCTGGATTCATCGTGCTATCAAGCCGAAATTCTTCATGCCACTTCACGGATATCACTACATGTTGCGTGCACACTGTGATATTGCAAAAGAGGCAAATGGTCTTGCAGAATCAGATGTAGTTATTCCAGATAACGGTTCAGTTATTGAAATTCAGGCCGGAGGTACAAAAATTGTTAAATTGAAAGAAAAAGCCGCTTCAGGTCTTGTATTGGTTGACGGATTTTCTGTCGGCGATGTTCAGGACGTGGTTATTCGTGACCGCCAGGCATTGGCACAAGATGGTATATTCATCATTTTCGGCATATTAAATGGTCAAACTGGCAAGCTCCGAAAATCTCCAGACATTATCTCACGCGGTTTCGTCTATTTGCGTGAATCTCAAGATTTGTTGCACGAAGTTCGTATGCTCATCAAAGAAACAGTTGAAAAGGCTACACGCGGACAAAATCCAATCAACGTTGATTTTGTCAAAGATACAGTAACTGACGTGGTTGCCAAATTCTTGATGCAAAAAACCGCAAAAAGGCCTATGGTCATACCGGTTTTGCTAACAATATAGTTAATAAACTTTATGAACTTTCTAACTTTACAGACTTTTTAACTACAATCCCTGCAACGGGTCAATCATATTTCTCTGAATATTATCTGCCTTGGCAACTACCTGATTGCCATAACTAGCAATCATTGAAGAGGCGCTGCAGGCTCGTCCGGAATAATATCTACAAGCCGCATTTCGCTCCCCAGAGTATGTACCATTTGCCGCACCAAGATCTCCCAAATATATAGACGAAGCCATGAATGCGTGAGAAGGGTTCCATGGATCAGGTATACCGGAAATACCTAGGGCACTAGTAATTCTATCTTCAAATAAAACCCAAGTGGAAGCTATAAATTGAGCTGGCCCCATACCGCCTCCCCATCCAACTGATTGTGGACATGAGACAACTTGCTTGAATGGGTCGCCACCTAGAGATCTCACAATATTTATGAACGGCTCGACGTCTCTTCCAGGCTTCATCACATTACTAACAGGACCACCTGTTTTTTTGCTTATACCAGCACCCGTGTTCGGATTGGTCAAATAGCAAGCACCGACATTGGCCCCTAGTGCTGACTCTTGTGTGAGAATAGCTAGCACGAAAGCTGGACGAACGCCTGTTTTCGCAGATGCCGCTTGTGCATATCGCAGAGCATCACCAAAAGGGATGGCTGCGGCATCACGAAGTTGGAACAGGGCTGTACGAATCTGTGCTGCTCTGGCAATTTTTTCAGCCAAAAGTGCAGAATATGATTTCTCATTGCTCTTACTAATACCAAGCAGACGTTGTTTTTCAGTCTCGTCAGCTTGAATATTTTTCTGTTCAATCTCAATGGTATGACGTGCGTCAGTTTCGGCATTCTTCCTTTTGTCGAGTGCATCTTTTTCTGACTCTGTTTCTGACTTATCCGTGCGAATCTGCGTAAAAGTTGTCTTGAGACTTTCTTGAATTGATTCAAATGAGTCTATGTCTTTGAAAAAACCTGTCACACTAGTTTGGGATAAAATAACTTCGGGCAGAGTATAAGATCCAACTTCGTTGGTTTTGCGCATAATAACTGCAAGAGTGTCTTTCCCCCGCGCGATTCGTTCATCAAGTGTTCCGATATGATCAACTTTTTTTTGTATATCTTGTCCAAGACTGGCTCTTAGTAGGTTTTTGGCCTTGATGTTGAGTTGTGCGACTTTGATTTTGGCATTTAAAACAGCGATATCACTTTGCAGTGAAGAACTTTGGGCTTTGGCGACTGAAAGATCCCTTTCGGCCTGTTTCTGCTCGGCTTCGACTTGCTCTAGTGCGGCCTGACATTGAACTTTTTCTTCAGGGGAGTTGCATTGGATGGTTTGGGCACTAATAAAAGAAATAGAAAAATTCGTCCCACGCCATGATATGGGAAGAAAAAATATCGTGAAAATTAGTACGCCAAAAAACGCAAGCCTCGAATAAGGGGCGGTTGTGGTTATTAAGTATTGTAGGCTATACATCTTCCTAAAATTTTTAACTTGAATCATTTTTGAATACTTACTTTATCGTCTAATTATACTACCTTTAATAACGTGGAGTAAGTACTTTAGTTTCAGGAGCTTTAATTTATTAATCGGAGGAAATTAATATAATTATCACAGAGCACGGCGAAACAAGTGTACCCAGCCAGTTGTAAGGTCACCCACTCCAAATTGCAGCCGTATGTGCTTCCAAGGATTCAGCACATACGGGCAATTTGTCGGGGTTCAGATCGCATTACAACTGGCTGGGTACACTTGTTTCACCGTGCTCCGTGGTGATTTTCTGCAAGAAAAAAATATACTAGTCGTTCATTCAGACAATAACACTAAGTTTGTATCGAGAAACTTATCTGACTATTTTTTCTCTCCCCCCTTCTCTCCGCCTTTATCTGCCACCTTTGCCGGAGCTCCTTCCTTTCCTGCGGCTGGAGTCGCGCCCTCTTCACCTTCTTTAACTTCCTTGCCCTTGGCTTCTACTTCAATAGCTGACATATCAATAGCGGCTGGAGCCTCTTCGACTTCTTCCTTGGCAACGGCAATAGAAGCGATAACTTCTTCGGGGTTGATCTTCAATTCAACGCTTTTTGGCAAAACTAGATCCTTGGCTTTGATAACATCTGTAAGTTCAACTAGTTTGGAAATATCAACAGCAATGTCGTGTGGTAGATCGCGTGGAGCGGCCTCAATCTCGATCTCACGATGAACTTTGACCAATATTCCGGCCTTGTCTTTGACAGCTGGAGATACTCCCGCAAAAACAAGTTGCACTGCAACCTCTACTTTTTTGCCCTTTTCAATAACATAAAAATCAGCATGAC
>JBDKJM010000092.1:0-9535 GCA_039796555.1 Candidatus Parcubacteria bacterium
AATGAGAGTTTCCATGTTTGTTGTAGGAAGTATTCTAGCAGAAATGCCCAGAAAAAAGGAGGGGGAGAAAAGTGGTTAGGAGGTAGGAAACACCAAATCCGAAATACGAAACACTCTCCTAAGCCAAGGCTTCCACCTCCGCTCAAGCTACGGTGGACAATTCGGAGGGTAAGCAGAATCCGAAGCACGAAATTCGAAATACGAAACAAGCACGAAATCGTAAATTCAAAATCCAAAACTCTCGTAAATGAGTTTTGGATTTTGAATTTCGTGCTTCAAATTTGTTTCGGATTTCGGATTTCGTACTTCTTATTTCCGACCTCCTACATCTTAAATCTTAAATCCTAAATCTTAAATCTACTTCAAATCCACCTTCCCCCCCGCAGCCTCAATCTGCTTCTTCAACGCCTCTGCTTCCTCCTTCTTCATTCCATCCTTGAGCAGAGTTGGAGCGGCATCAACCAGATCCTTGGCCTCCTTCAATCCCAGAGCCAAAACTTCCTTAACCACCTTGATAACTGCAATTTTCTGATCACCAGCGGCAGCCAAATGAACTGCCATGGTTGACTTCTCTTCAGCAACGGCTCCAGCGGCTGCAGGTGCGGCAACGGCTACAGCTTGAGCTGAAACTCCAAATTTCTTTTCTAGTAATTTTACAAGTTCATTGAGATCCAAAACTGACATCTTTTCGATTGATTCAACCAGTGTCTTGAATTTTGCTGGGATTTCTACGTTTGTTGTATCCATGATGATTTAACTAATATTCCAATAATTATGCGGTCTTCTTTTTGCTGATTTCGCCCAGTGCCATGACAAATCCCTGAATAGGAGAATTGATGACATTCAGGAACATACCCTGCAAAGTTGCGAACGGAGGAATGGAAGCGATGGCTACCATTTCATCCTTGGTCATATATTTGTTTTCAAATACACCACCGATGATCATGACTTGATCTTTGAGCTTTTTCTGGAATTCGTAGACGCCACGAGCTGGCGCAACCAGGTCTGTGCCGTATGCGAAACCAAATTCACCCAAAAGTTCAGGAGCTGTCCCTTCATATTTTTTCTTGGACAGTGCTAGAGAAGTTAGTGACTTCTTGGCCACAAAAAATCCAACTTTGTCAGCTTTGAGAGCCCGGCGCATTTTGGTGGCATCTTCAAGCTTTAGCCCATGAATATTCACGAAGACCAAAGATTTGGCGCCATCCATGAGTGTGCCGACTTTTTCTATGATTTCCTTCTTTTGTGATTTTGTACGTGCCATGTTTTATAAGCATGAAATTCCAAATAATGAATCTCAAACAATATTAGAATTCGAATACAAAAAACTGGCTTCGAATTAATTTAATTCACTAAACTTGTTTGGAATTCGAGATTTGAATTTCGAATTTTATACATCGACCGCGGCCTGACGTTAATTTGAGTATTACCTCGGAAGGTCTTGTACCAGTATACTAGTAACTAGTTACTAGTATACTGGAAGCCTTCTGTCTTGAGCCTTGCAAAGAGATTACCACAGCTACTCAAACTGCGCAAGAAATTGATTGATCATGTTGACTATGTCATCTTTTTCACTCTGCGATAGTGTTGTCAAACGTTTGGAGCCAATCTGCCTCTTGAGTGTATTTACACTGCCATCTATTCGACTTAACTTATTCTTTCTGAAAAGATCTTCAATCCTGTTTATTCTCCTTACAAAACCGTCAGCATCCTTGCTGGAACCAAGCAGTTGCAAAATAGTCTTCTTTATAGATTCAAAAAACACTATGGGGTCAAGCGTGCTGTTGGCCTTGGCTTGAATATCAACAGAGCCATTTCCATCAACATCAAGATTGAGTGTAGTGGTAGTTGATTGAAGCCCACCACTTACAGTTGTCGAGGCTACCAAAAGTGGGGTAACTGGTAATCCGGCATATTCTACACTGCTCAAGGTGACATCTCCGCGAATCCTCTCAACGTCATATGTAAACTCCCCCACTCCTGTTCCTTGAATTATCACTGAATACTTCTCTCCACTATTATCAGGCAGAGAAATGTAGTTTTCAGGTTGATTTTCGTCTCCATGTGATTCAAAACTACTTCCGGGAATATTTTGCTCAAAATATGTGAGCAGACCATCTTCTATGTCTTCGTCCGCCCCGGCAGGTAAGGCGGCTATGCCAGTATGATTTCCATTTTTGTCATATACATGAATATTTACAGGAGAGTGGGTGCTAACAACCAAGAATGTCGATTCTTTACTATAGTCTGGTTCACCGATAGTCACACTGGGTATCTTTACCAAAGCGTCCTCTATGGCTTTTGCATCATAGCCAGGAGCATTGGAATTATTGGTAATAATCTTTTTAATAGCAGATTTTGTATTTTCCGAATCAAGAATGTTGGAATGGTCAATTTTGCGGTGTTCAATACTAGAAACTAATGGCAAATTGATGGAGGTTGTAGTACCTGAATTATACGTAGCACTAGGCGCCACAACTGTACCATCTCCCATTGAAGTTATGGCTGGTGAATAAGTTGACGAGGTAGATGTGGCTGAAGATTCAGCTTTTGAGTAGACAATTCCCTTGGCCGTTTTGTTACCCCAACCAACTATGGCCCAGCGAGCGATCGTTGCCGGCCAGGTAAATGGGTCGAGAATTGCATGGAATATTTCTGCCGCGTTCATCAGAAAACCATTAGCATGTAAGCTCATGAATGAATCTTGTGCACTTGCAGTGGTAATCGGGGCGCTAGTACTTGCAAAAGCTATAGTGGGTCCAAAAACCTTTGAGAAATATGTGGCTGAAGGAATGAGTGAGTATGCACCGGGCATATTTGTAGCTAACTGCTTGGCCACGCTTTGCTTCAAAATAAGTCCGCCGGCTATTGACTGATTGTCTCCATGTAATATTCCAAGTATGGCCTGTGGTGTTCCCAAATATGGAACAGCCACGGAAACAACGGAATCAATCAATTTTTCTTTTCCTGCCTCTGCCAATGTTTTGACTAAATATTTAGCAACTAAACCTCCATTACTGTGAGCAACCAGAGTAACCTTACCAGTCCTTGAGCGTGATGCCAGATCTTCAACTGTAGTAATCAAAGATTCACTTGCTGTAGCTCGTAACGTGCTCCCCGCAACCACCTCGGCGATTGGTTTGCGCCAATCATATCCAAAGGACTTCCACTCCCCGATCACTCCTTGCTGTGTAAGTTCGTCCAGGAATTTCATAAATGACCCATATATGCTGATAACTCCAAGAGCTTTCCCTATAGGTTCACCTGCATATATCGTATTGTCAGTACTGGAACCATTTGAATCTAGAAATAATTTCCTGACATCATCATTCCTGTTTGGTTCCCATAGACGGTTAGCCATGGGAACTGTTCCGAATAATACTGTATCAGGCTTATATAAGCGTGTAGCTTCAAGTCCAGGCAGGAAAAGGATACTCGAACAACAGGCCAATGGACTTGGACCGAAATCAGGTTCTTTCAAGAGCCAAGGAGAATATTCAGCCGGACCTAATATTGCGTTTGGTATATAATTTTCATATGGCGTAATAGTTGTAGGCCCATCTGTACTTCCCCACCAATTATTTTGTACTTGTACAGGAAAACTTGATTCATTTCTTATGGATAAATATTTCTGATTAGTGATAGTAGAACTTGAGATCAAAACAGTTGATGGATGCCAGGGGAGATTTGGATCTCGGAAAGATGATTGTGGCCAAGGACCAGCCACCTCTATACCTTCATTATTATCAGTAATACGAACGTTTTTAACCTCAACATAACTTGAATCAAGACCTAGGGCAGAATTATTCTCAGTAAAAATGCTGGAATCTACATAACCTCTTGAAGAATCAAAGAAAGACAGTCCCGAACCCATCCTCCGAGAACTCATGTCAAGATGAGATACATTAGCTTGTGATCTATACATTGATAGCGATCCTAAATCGCGAATGACAACTGGCTCTTCTGCAGTACCTAGTATATTAAGTCTGCCGTCATTTACAATAACTGATCTCCACCTATTGTTGAGCAGGCTACCAATAATATTAACCCCTGGCTCGATAGTAAGGGTTGAGGTAGAAATGGTGAGTTGTGGGGTATTTATTATGTATGGACTGTTTTCTTTGGTCCAAACAGTGTCCACTGTTATAGATCCACTGTTTATCTGTGTCTCAGCATGTGCCACATTGATCATGCCTGTAAAGGTAATGAGACCGACTATACTGCCTGCGCACAAAATATGTAGTATGTGTTGAATTGTATTTTTCATATGCATTAAAAGTTAAGTAACCTAATAATGCATGTATGGTATCAAAGCGAAATGAAGGAACAGTGAAGAAACGATAAAGAAATCGTGAAGATTTGGTGGTGGTAGTAATAGCTAGTAGCGAGGTCTCGCCTCGCTACTAGCTATTCACACTGTCTATCCAGAAAAAAACTAAATATTTGAGCTGTACTGACCGACTACATATAGGATCGCAAAACTCACAGTCAAAATTAGCACAAAACCAATAAGGAACTTGAAGAAACTGCGATCAAAGGGATTTACCATGGTTATATTATAATAATCTTTTTTGTTTTCCTCAACACAAAAACCGCCCTGAGCCGTAAGGCGAAGGGGCGGTTTTTGTTGCGGTCTTTTTCCGCTAGATAGGCTAAGTCGTTAGACAGAGCTTATGGGAGGTTGATGTAATCGCTTTCCAAACCGTAGTTGATGTTCAAAGTATTGTCCGTACCACTTCCACCAGCTGTACCATAGTTAATCTGCGTTACGCTGATCTTCTTAGATGACTGCGCGAAGTTGGTGTTATCAGTCGTCATGTCGACAGTGAACGTTCTTGAAGCGTTGATTATGTACGATGTTGACGTATCTCCGCTTGTTGAACCGCTCGCTGTAATTGTATCAGCAGAAACAGTTGTCGAGGCGTTTGGACCAGCTGAAGTAGATGTTGCGAGAGCTACACTTGCGGTCTTACTAATGTAGATTGGATTATTACCCGTGTTGTTAATCGTGAATGTGTAAGTTGGGTAAGAAGTTAACCATTGAGCACTAGTGTTAAACTGCGAAGGCGTCCTTTTTGTAAACCCATGAGATGTCAAAGTAACACCAGCATTAGGCACAAGGGTAACATTGTTAGCAGTCCTATTAGAAGCATTCGTCAGAGTAACAGTAGCATAGTTATTATCGGAACCTACTACACTTGAGGCGACTATCGTTGATGAAGCTGAGATAGCGGTAGACGATGCTAAAGCATCAGCCTTCAGTGTCAACGGCACCCACTCATCCTGATTAACCTTAATATTCATGTTAGTGAATACAACTGTAGCAGGGTTTACGGGAACAGCTGCAGTTCCAGAAACGGAGTAAGCTCCTGCAAGAAGCTCACTTCCTCTGTAAAGACGGAAATTCTGGAATACATTCGATGCCCAGAATGCAGTGTGTACACCGGCATAAGATGTTGTACTAACGTTAACCTGGAAATTTATTGTGTTGAGCACTCCACCTTGATTTTGAAGTTTTACATCAAACACACCGAGGTTTATGTTTTCTGTAACATTGGTAGTAGAAATGTTATCAGTTCGTGTATCAGGTGTAGTCAAGCCAACACGAGTGAGGAGATCTCCTGTAGAACCAGTTTGAGACAGTACAATGGAATTACTGATGGTAGTAAGACCTATGGAATCCGTATAGCCCTTTCCATTGATTGTCCTAATAGCATTTCCATCTATACTGACTGTCACAGTTTGACCTGTAATCTTGTCACTAGCTGCCTGAACATCAGCATACACAACATAGGTGGTGTCTGTGCCTGCAGTTGCAACTGAGTTTACATTGTCAAATCTGACAAGATAATCTGAACCAACAGTGACTTCTGTTACATCAGCAAACGTGCTCAAATTCTTTGTAGCAAGGACCTGACCCGTAACAGGATTTTTGAGTGTCAACCTACTAAAGAGAAGCCATGGGCGCGCGTTGAAGTGAACATCAAATCGAGTAACATGAACATTTCCATTCGTTGCATGACCTGTGAGAGCCAAGATTGGCTTGTTGACATCACCCTTCTTCAAAGTCTGTGTCGAGGAGACATAAGAATTTGTGCTCAGGGTGAGAGAACCATCTGTACCGTCCATTACGAATGGACCTGTACTAACTGGAGGTGTAACTGTCTGACTGCCTGCTGGAAGCTGCATGCCTGGTGGAACACAATAAGATGTGCCCATGTATGAAGCTGAAGTCCATCCGGTTGCACAGTTTGATGCCATAGCACTACCACCACCATTCAAAGCACCGCGGGTCAAAGGACCTACGAAACCTGTGTTAGGAATAGGTGGAACGCGAGAAGCTTGGTAAAGCTTGACTGCTGCTTGGGTCTGGGTACCGAAGTAACCAGGCTGAGCTGCACCAGAATCAATAGCTGGGATTGAGAAGCCTGCGGCCTTAAGGGCTGCCTGAAGAGCGACAACATCTGCACCACGCGAACCAACCGTGAGGTTGTTGTTGAAAGTAGCAGCTGCTGCAACTGTGGCGAAAGCCAATACGGCTACGCCTGAAGCGATGAGAAACTTTTTCATATCAATTTTATAATTTAACGCACCATCTCTATATTACTGATAATGACGAGAGAATAATGCGGTTTGTAAACTAACTTAATAATACATTCCACATTTTCTATAACTGCTATCGACACAGCCATAAAAAATTTTGTGGCAAACAAAAATAACGAATCATTTGACTTTTGTTATTGATTTATCAAAGTTCGTTCTACCCGGCGCGCGATGCACTGGGAACGAATGTACAAAAGTTAAACCTTTGCGCACTCGTTACAGGACATTATAGCCTACAGCAATACAACTATGCAAAAGCACATGTGGATAACGGTATCCACCCCTAAACCTTACAGAAAATGACACTATTTGCACACATATATTGAATAAGGGCATACTAAGCGAAATAGGGCTAAAAGTCAATAGTTAGGGCTACAGGACACATTATTGACATGCATTTAGATCTTCAAACCCAGTTTTCATCAAAATTTAGCCAAATAAAGCCTAGTTTGAGCCCAAAATTTAGTACTCATTTTTTGTGCCAATTTTCAGCTGTAAATTACGACTATTTCAAGGAATATCTGCTCCATCTCCGTTCCCCCTCCTTCTTTATAATTCCTATTTTGAGCAATTCTATCAATTCCCGCTGAATGGTCTTCTCACTGCAGTCTTTTATGACTTTCGAGAAGTCTTTAATGGTTAGATTATTTTGTGCTTTTAGGACATTAATTATCATTTCCTGTCTTTGAGATTTTTTGACCTGAACATTTGAATGTCCTTGTAATGAGCTTGTTTTGTTTGAGTTATTCATCTTAAATACATAATCTTGTCCTTTAAAAATGCTGGTGGCATCCGCATGTCGTGAACCCGTATCAGACTTAAATCCCGATGAGAACAAATCTGGTGTCCTAAAGAAGTTTTCAGAAAGGACATATCCTGCATTTTCGGCATTTTCTGCCAGACGATCTCGCAACATTCGTACCACATTATCGATTTCTGAAACTAGCATGGAATGATTCATATCACTTATCATGCCTGAAATACGAGCTACATTCAAAAGTGAAATTGTTTCTAGTGCCGCCGTAAACAAAGATTGAATAATGGCATTTTTATCCCCTGGTACATTACTTGAGGCCATAAAGGACGAGGACATTAGTTCCATGCCGTGATCACGTAGTTCCCATTTCATAGGTTCATCGTCCTTAAGAAGTCCAGACACCAGGTAAATAGCAGCAGTGATTTTTTCTGTCTTTTTGAAAATGTACAACAAATACTCTTCAGGTGAGAAAAAACCTAGTGATTTCCACTTAAATGGGTTACCAAATTCTGACTGATTATTGTTGTCTTTTTTGTCCATAATAATGTCTTTAATGCGTCCTTTATTGAAATATTGTGTCTTTTATTAAAATCATGGAATTTCTAATGTCTTTAACATGTCCATTATAGTCTTATAGAAAAAACAAGCAAGGGTTAATATCCACAGAATGTGGTCAGGATTAATTTCTTGGATAGTATCTTCTCTGTTGTGAGTAAAAAAGAGTAAACATTATATTATTTATTTTCAATTACCTGATGTAAAATGTTACAATTACACCATGGCAAAGAAAAACAAAGATCTGGGTAAAAAGATTTACTTCTGGAACGAAATGCGTGATGAGACTGTGAGAACCATCCTGGCATTATTTTCATTCCTTCTGATGATACTCTCCCTTTTAGCGGCATTCGGTAAAGCTGGTTGGGGTAACTATGCTTATGAATTCCTCCTAAGGCTGTTTGGGGTGGGTTACTACCTAGTACCCATCGCACTTGCCATGTTGGGCATTTCATTTCTTCAGGGCATAAAGAAAAAAATGGGGGTGTCAAAAATTATTGGGGTGATACTATTTTTCCTATCTGGACTTGGATTAATCCACATCGCATACACAGAAGCTGGTGGTGTTATTGGTCGCTGGATAGCTTCTCCATTACTTAGGATTATTGATTTCTGGCCAACCATCGCATTGCTCATAATGATTTTTGCAACTTCTATTCTCATGACATTTGAGCTACACCTCTCATTGGAAAACTTGCTGTTCTGGAGATATTTCGACAAAAGATGGTCATTGGAAGACGGTATGTGGGTCAAGAAAGCAATGGAGGGTGGTAAGGAGGGCGGGAAGCTGGATAGTGGAAAAATCGATGCTTACGAGGAGCAGATGATAGATAACGCTGTGGCCAGCGTAGGTGGTCCTATCAGCAATCTTGAGCGTGAAGAAATCGCACGAGTGGCGGCAGAACAGAAGAGGCGTGACGGGGAGAAAGCTCGTGCTGGCGCAAAGAAGGGTGGAGATTCAATATTCTCCGATGATGGGGGTGCTTCCTTTTTGAGCGCAGTTACTGTTCCCTATCTCAAGGATTTCACTCCGCCACCTCTTTCCTTGCTGGAAAAAGACAAGGGAAAGCCAGAAACTGGGGATATTAAGGCTAACGCTAATATCATCAAGCGCACTTTGCAGAATTTCAATATCACTGTGGAAATGGATGAGATATCTATTGGACCGTCAGTTACCCGCTATGCCCTGAAACCTGCTGAAGGTGTCAAACTTTCGCGTATTGTAACCCTGAACAATGACCTATCTCTCGCCCTTGCGGCACACCCCATACGTATCGAGGCTCCAATTCCTGGGAAATCACTGGTTGGTATTGAAGTACCAAATACTGCCAAGACTACAGTTGGTCTAGCCACTCTACTCGGTACAAGTGATTTCCAGGAGTCAGAAAAGCCTTTGCTCATGTCTCTAGGAAAAGATATTGCTGGCAAAGCTCATTTCGCCAATCTAGCAAAAGCTCCTCATGCTCTCATTGCCGGTGCCACTGGTTCGGGTAAATCTGTAACTATTCATGCACTGATCACCTCCCTTCTCTATCGCAATTCACCAGAAAATTTGAAGTTCATCATGATTGATCCCAAGCGCGTTGAACTCACTATGTATAACAAAATCCCTCACCTTCT
>JBDKJM010000093.1:0-3792 GCA_039796555.1 Candidatus Parcubacteria bacterium
GAGGCGGCTTTCTATGGACCCAAGATTGACGTGCAGGTCTGGAGTGTTATTGGTCGCGAATTTACCCTGGCTACAAACCAAGTTGACTTTGCCCAGACCCGCAGGTTTGGCTTGACCTACAAAGATGCAGATGGCGTTGAAAAGACGCCTATTTGTATTCACCGAGCACCACTAGGAACTCATGAGCGTTTTATCGGTTTTCTGATTGAACATTATGGAGGTAATTTCCCTATGTGGCTAGCACCAGTACAAGTAAAAGTTATTCCCGTCTTGGAGACGCATAATGCCGCGGCACAGAAAATTCACGATATGCTCCGCGACAAGATGATCCGCTCCGAAATTGATCTTTCAAACAATGGTTTTGGTAAAAAAGTAAGAAGTGCCAAAAATGAAAGGGTTCCTTATACCATAATTTTGGGTGATAAGGACATTGAAGCTGGAAAAGTCACTTTAGAAAGTCGAGACAAGGGTCAGATTGGTCAATTAGAAATAGAAGAAGTTCTGAAGAAGTTTGAAGAGGAAATAAAAAACAGAGCGTAATTCTACGTAATCATTCATCCCCCTCTCTGTACCTATTCCAAAGTCTGACGAACTGGGGCAGTTTTGCAGCATATCTCCGAATGTACCGACTGCAATAATTTTGCGCTGTAATCGGGCAATAGAAAAGGGCGCCAATGGTTTGTACCTGGCGCCCAATCCCGTCCCCCCAGCTCTCACTTGCCCAACATGGCAAGCCATTCAAGCCGAGTAATGACGGTACCGTCGTTTGTGATTACGTAGAGCATAATTTTTGCTCCTAACCATCCATTTTCGTAGGATGCATCACCATGACAAGTGGCGACTGCTTCGTCGGCTCCTTTTTGTTTCAGAAAGAGCGCTCTGCATGACGTTTGCCTTAGCAAACTTTCAGGCCATCACGGTGACCTTTTGTTTACATTAGTCGGAAGCTCTTTTGGAACTCCCGGCTGATCCCTGCCCCTGCCCGTGCCCACGTCTGCTTCCGCTTAGCGGCCGCAAACATATGGATTGCAATGCATGCCAGCCCACTGTGGAGCATCAAACAGGCAAGGACGAAATTGAACTTATTGCTCATAGATTTTCAAGGTTGCGGTTTACCGTGAATCCATTACTTACCTTACATAGATAGTATACCATATTACTGTACAATTTGTCAAGTAGTATGGTATTGCATTTTTATGCCAAGTTTACAACAAAAAAGCCCCCTTTTCAGAGGCCTTTTTGTGGCGAGGGAATCCCCGCAAGGTAAACATTTAATTTGGAGTCGCACCCGTCGCTCTCTATTAACCACTTACTACGTTTACTATCTGAAGATTCGTAATACTATTCCCCCTATATTAACTATTACTTATATCTTCGGTCTGTTGAATATAAGATATACAACTGTGGCAAACAATACAATAATAACCAATATTGCGACCCAACCCCATGGAACATTCTTGAATGAGAATAGAGCGGCAGCTGATAGACCATTATTATCTGGTTGAGCAGGTTTAGGATTTACTACTGGCTGTGCTGGAACAGCGGGACGAGCTGGAGTAGCAACTGTGGCGGCACGAACAGTGAGAGCTGTGGTGCAAGCGCTGGTAGATGTTCTACCATCTGCTGATTTTACATTAAGAATAGCGTTCTTTTCACCAGCAGTATCGTAATATTTTGTGACAGTACTATTGCTACCTGACAGACCATTTGTTCCTGTCCAAGTATATGTGTATGGAGCTACACCACCGGTAACTTCTGATTTCCATGTAACGGGCTGATTGGTGCGAGCAGTAGTTGGATCTACATAACATGCAACATCTAGTCCGCCATTGTTATTAACAACAGCATAATTATTATAATTATTTACGTAGCCGTAGTTGTTGCCCACAGTGGCACTACCGCATGATTGGGTGATGGATTGTCCATTTGAATAAACAGTTACAGATGCAGTTTTTACTCCTGGATATGAATATGAGTAATACAGAGATTGACTTGATCCATAGAGATTATCTGTGCCAGTCCAATAATATGTGTAGTAACCATTTCCTCCAGATGGATATGCATTCCAAGTTATAGAATTACCATATGCGTTTGAATACTGGTTGCTTGGAGCACAAGTTACGTAAAGCTGTGAATAATAAGTTGAGGGATAGTAGTTATAATTTTGAGGATAATTATTATAATTATAATTTGGGTAATTATTGTAGTAATCACCATAGACATTAACACTTCCATCACAGTTCTTAGAAATAGTCTGTCCATTAGATGTTACAGTGACACTGGCGTTTTTATAGCCACTAGAATAGTAGGTCTTGCTGATAGCAGATCCGTATCCGGACAAACCATCTGTACCAGTCCAAGTGTAATAGTATGAGTTATTACCACCATAGGCAGAAGCAGACCATGACACAGTATCTCCTGTGCGAGCCGAGAGTGGCATCGGATAACAATTGACATTTAGAGGTCCGTAATTGTTGTAATTAGTAGGATAATTATAAGAATAGCCGTAGTTATAAACTGGAGTTGAATTGTAAGCAACTACAGGAGTGGCTGAATTGGCAACATTGACAGTTGCATTTGGACTGTTGATGTTACTATTAACGTTATTGCTATTGTTATATGTAGTTGTGACATTGTTCTGCTTATTTTTACAAGCAAAAAGACATAGTGGATCAATGAGTTGGCCAGGATCAAATCCTGCCTGAGCTCGCCCTGGAACAATAGAAAATACACCAAAAGCGAGCACGAATGTCATCGTAGCGAGAAGGGCGTATTTGGTTGGTTTATTGATGTAATTCATTAATATAATATTAATTTCTGTCCCGTGGCTCAACTGAGCTCTGAAACAGAAGCTTTACTTATAAAACTTATGATTGCTGAATTGTATCGCATAATAATAGAAAAGTCAAGGGGGATAGGTACATTTTGCCACATCTGCTACAATATTCCCATGTCAAAAGACATAAAAAAACTAAGTACTGACGCCTATAAGGGCGTGCGAGACTTCTTCCCTCCTGACATGGCAATAGAGAAGAAGATTTTTGATATATGGAGAAATACAGTTGAAAAATATGGGTATGAAGAATACGGTGCTTCTGTTTTGGAGCCTGCAGAACTATATAAGGCAAAATCTGGTGAAGAAATCATCAATGAGCAGACTTACACATTCACCGACCGTGGTGATCGAGAAGTTACCTTGAGGCCAGAAATGACTCCTACCTTGGCGCGCATGGTAGCGGTCAGGAAAAGAGAACTGGTATTCCCTCTCCGATGGTATTCTATTCCCAATCTTTTTCGATATGAGCAACCTCAGCGTGGACGTGTGCGTGAACATTGGCAACTTAACGTGGATATTTTTGGGGTAGAATCAATTGCCGCAGAAATTGAAATTATAAATATCGCCTACGATATTACTTGCGCTTATGGACTCAAGGATGCTGACTTTGAGATCAGAATAAACAACAGAAAGGTTATGAACTTCGTAACCAGGGATGTTTTTGGTCTGGATGAAATGTCCGCACAAAAGATTTCCAAATTGATAGATAAAAAAGACAAGGTAAAACCTGAGTGGTTCGAAGCGGCGGCTACGGATGTGCTTGGTGATAAAACAAAACAGTTTCTTACTCTTCTAAACTCGAAGAATTTCGAAGAGTTCTGCTCGCAACTGCCGAAAACAGAACAAGAAAATGTTGGACTGAAAGAGATCAGAGAAGTTATCGCCGGACTTGAACGTCTAGGTATTACAAATGCGCGTTTTGATCAGACGCTGATGCGTGGTTTTGACTATTATAC
>JBDKJM010000094.1:0-2649 GCA_039796555.1 Candidatus Parcubacteria bacterium
AGTTGGTCTCCAAACATCTCTCATAAGTTTTATAAAGAAAGTTATGATTACAAAAAATGCGTGAAGTGCGCATTTTTTGTTTTCGGGATCATTCGAAGAAATTAACCAAATACTCATCAATCTTTCTTTGATCCAAATCATAGAAGTTCTTATTCTGGTTGTGTAAATCAGTGGCTAGCTTTATACCCACAAAGCGCCAATGCCATGGCTCAAAAACATAGAATGTGTTGTTTTTGGGATAGGAGAGAACGAAACCGTATTTGTAGGCATTAATTTGCAACCAATTATAGGCACGTGTACCATCGAAACCTTCAAGTTGACCTCCAAGCCCAGTAGTAATGAAGTCAACAGTTGTACCAAGTTGGTGTTCTGAATAACCTTGATCAGCGGAGAAAGTATTGGCTGTACCTGCGCCATAAGTAACACGGTAACTGCTTTTGAGGGCGCTCTGCTCATTGAATGAACGATAGGCAGAATCTACATATATTTTTACCTCGTCTGTCTTGGCGTTATCCATGAGTTGTTTCAGATGAGGCCATACGTCCGATTGGAATTTCAAGACTTTGTTATCGCTGTAAGCATAGTCGCTAGGTATCTCCGTCAAGCGTGCCGGTGCGTAATACTCATTCAAGAAAAAAACTTTGGAGTATTTTGCCAAAAGTTCTGGATCGGTCTTACTCAATTTTTGCAAAGTATCAACTGTGCCGGAAACTGTGCTGACCTGTTGCTGATATGTGCCCAGTTTCTGCTCCAGAGCGGCGGCGTTCTGCTTCTGCTGTTTTATGTCGTCGGAAAGCGAATTTCGTGATTGAGCAAGATTCTCCCTTAGTTCATCAGTAGTTGAAGCAAATTTTCTTTCTAAAGTGGTTAGGTGCATGTTCAATTCAGATAAATTACTTGAAAGATGTCTGATCTGATACTCTTCAATAAATCCTACGACTACAATGACCAGTCCGGCCACGACAAAGCCCATGACGACTTTACGCTTGCTTGATGGCAGTTTTTGAGCAGATCTGTTGGTGCTTTTTGATGAATCTGTTGTCATAAAAGCATTGTAGCACAGAGTTTGACGCAGGACAGACCTGCGCTAAAATGGTTAAACTATGGAACAAGAACAACAAACAGACAAAATTACCAAGGAGGGCCTGTATACTGGCTTCAAAGTGCTTTTGCAATATCTGGGTAAATATAGATCCAGAATTATTATGCTTAGCGTCATGGGCATATTTTCTGCCATAGGCAATGGGGTGATTCCGTATGTGGCTGGAAGATTTTTTGATTCCATAATTTCTCCTGGCGTTGTAAATTTACTTGGCTATATTTTCCCTCTGTATATTGCACTACTAGTTCTGTGGGCTGTTATCCAATTCATTACGTATATACTCGATTGGCGCAGTACTATTTTGAGCGAATATTTTTCCAATACAATATGGCTGGATTATCTAGCAAATGGTTTCAGTTACTTGCTCATGCTTCCGATGTCATTTCATAAGAAGAATAAGATAGGGGAAATCGGAAATAACATAAACACTGCAGCAGGTTCTCTGGAAACTATTGCTGGTCGAATTGTCATAGATCTTGCACCGCAGATACTTTCTATACTGATTGCCCTCGCCATCGCGTTCTACGTCAAACCTTTCTTGGCGATCTTTTTGGTTATTGGACTGATTGTTTATATTTTCGTTTTGCTACGCAAAGTTAGTCCTTTGGGTGAGATTCAAAAAGAATACTGGAATGTTCTGATGAAATATTTTTGGGGTGATAGTTATGACGCCATTGGCAACGCCTTGGCTGTGAAGCAGGCTACTGCAGAAGAATATGAGCGTGAAAAATTATTCAAAAATAGTCGTCAGGCCGTACCGCTGTGGATGAAAATGACTAATATTTGGGGATCGCTGACTTTGTACCAGCGCTTCATCATCTTGGTAACACAGGTCATCATCTTTATTCTATCAGTAGCCTATATTCACAATGGTTCCATGACGCTGGGCGAGCTTCTAGCTTTCAATGCCTACGCGGCTATGATCTTCGGCCCATTTGTGACTATTGCTAGACAGTGGCAAACTATTCAAAACGGTATAGTCAATATTCAACAGACGGAAAAGATTTTGCGCACGGAGCCGGAAAATTATACCCCAAAAAACGCTGTGACAGAACCTGTAAAGGGTGACCTATTATTCAAGGACGTATCATTCAAATATGATGAGGGCAAAGTAGTATTACAGAACATTTCCTTTGAAGTAAAAGCTGGCGATGTCATTGCATTGGTAGGTGAATCCGGTGTGGGTAAAAGTACTTTGGTCGATCTTATCTCTGCATATCATTTTCCAACTAGTGGGGAAGTGAGGATTGACGGTCATCCTATACAGCAGATGGATCTCAAAAAGTTTCGATCACAGATCGCAGTTGTGCCGCAGGAGGTTGTTTTGTTTAATGACACTATCAAGACCAATATAAAGTATGGAAATTTTCATGCTACAGATGCGCAAATGGCTGACGCGGCCAAAAAAGCTCACGCTGTTGATTTCATAGAAAAGTTTCCAGAAAAATGGGAGCAGATTGTTGGTGAACGTGGTGTTAAGTTGTCAGTAGGGCAGAAACAACGCGTAGCTATCGCCCGTGCAATTTTGCGAAATCCGAGGATTTTGA
>JBDKJM010000095.1:0-4735 GCA_039796555.1 Candidatus Parcubacteria bacterium
GATCAAAACTTTTTCCTTGCTGTGCTTTTTTTAGGGCTTTTAAAATAGTTGTGTTTACATTTTTTACAGCTTTCAAAACTCCTTTTCCTCCATATCTTTTCAAATCATTATCCCGAAGTTCGCATGCTTCATGACTTCCTGTCGAAGCCCCACTAGGCACAGACGCCCTGCCAAAACTTCCGTCGGACAAGTAAAGATCAACCTCAACAGTCGGATTACCCCTTGAGTCCAGAATTTCTCTTCCAATTATTTTTGTGATTTTTTGCATGCTCTGAATTTTCCTAAAGAAATTTTGTGGTAACGATAAAATTCTGTTGAATTTTTTCGCTACCCCGTCTCGCACCGACGTGCTCCGACTCGCACAAGTGCTAAAAATTGCTACTCAATTTTAAGCCTTGTGCGCGTGCCAGGAATCGAGTCTTACAGACTCATTCCCCTTATTAGATTTTTTAATTCTCCTTCGATAAACTCAGGATCTTAAAAAATCTCAATAAGGCTTCGATTCCCGAAAAAATCCATAACATGGATTTTTTGCATGCTTCAAAATTTGCTTTGCAAATTTTGTGCGCGTGCCAGGAATCGAACCTGGGACCACACCAGTATCAGTGGTGTGCTCTACCAACTGAGCTACACGCGCATTAGCCCAAAAAATTAAACTTCTTTAATTTTTTGTGGACTTTTGCGAGCCGGAGACATGTTTTTCAGTAGAAAAACAGTCGAGGCAGGGTCGTGGAAATTTTGTTTTGACGAAAACAAAATTATCCCTGACCATATGCGAACCAAGAAAATATATCAAAAATTACTCTTTTTCTCAAATTACTTCCCACGTTCACTCTCCCAAGGCAAGACCTTGGGGAAATCAAAAAATCCCTGAGGTCTTGCCTTGGGGAATTTCATACACCACACTTGTACTTTCGAATAAACGAAAGGGCGTGGGGTACTTTCTTTTTCCCCACGCCCGCAGACTGCTTGTCTCACTTCCTCACTCGCCATGTGGCGATAGGAATTGAGACGAGGATCAGGAAGACTCCAACCTTACCGAAGAGTCCAAGTGGGACTTCATCGAAAGGATGATGCACGATGTCATACACGACGATCGCCAGTCCAGCAAGCTGGACTATCCAAGCCAGGACGTAGCGTCGAAATTCGCGTTTTTTCCGTACCCCATCCTCAGGACTCTCAAACATCACCGAGTTCTCCTGGTAAACCAGAGATGGCGGATGTCTCGCGTCCCCTGAGGTCTGACTTTCTTGACCTTCCGCGCATCGGAGTGGGGACGTTCAGACACGAACAGTGCGATCGCGATCCCGGTTATGAAAATCGCGAACCCAATCCAGGACATGGACTCCGGCGTACCAGGGTAGAACATGACTTCCAAGGAATTCCACACGACGAGAATGCCCCCTGGAGCCATGAGCGCCATTCCGAACTTCTCAGGTTTTGTCACGTTTCCTCCTCGCGCACTGAAAATTAACTTCTGCGCTGTTCTGTCAGTATTATATCACACAATATCATAAAAAGTCAAGTACAAAAATACCGCTCTGTTAGGTGGTATTTTTGTACTTGAATTATTCGTATATTCGATCTCATTCGTATAATTCGTAGGCTTATTTTCTGTTTTGTTCCGTTCATGTTTCGGTCTTTCCCTGCGTCAGGCAAATTTAAGGTTATTGCCAAACCATTAGATACTCGATCGAGATATCCAATATCGACTCGCGTAATACTCGCAGAGCGAGTAGAATATTGAATTATGAATTTTGAATAATGAATGAATGCAATGCATTTACTCAATATTCTTTATTCTAAATTCGTAATTCTGTGCCAAAGGCACATTGATTTCAAATTGAATTAATCCACGACCAGCTTCCGCTAGCCGTGCCTTGTTCATGTATTTCCTCGGCTTTCGACGAGGCATGGACTATATCTTCATCCCTCACAAGTTATAAAATAACTGGTGAGGGAGCTAACGTTTTATGAGTTTGTTTCTAGAGTCTGGCTCTAGACATCCCTCATCTTCATCAAGCATAGCTTGAATCCAGTCTCTACGGGACTAAGAGAGTTTCATATTCAACCGAGTTTGTATCGCATCGAAGGAACAACAAATTCATTGATTATATTTCTGAAGTGACTGACACTTTGCAAAAAGACATATATACGATGATATCCATTATTTTTCTCAACACTACACACCAATCCATACCTATCTAGAAGAATCTTTGTAAGTAATATATTTTCTTCTAAAGTAAAAGATTGGGTATTAAGGTTGAACCCTTCAGTTTTATTTTTTCGTTTCTTTGCATTTCCATCATCCATAAACCATACCGCCAGAACAATAGGATTTATAAGATCTGAAATATTTTTAGGAATTATTTTTTATTATCCCTGTAAAAAATTCCGTGTAATCCTGTTAATTCTGGGTGACTAATTGTGTGAATTGTAAGCGAATTATTCTTGCTATAGAATCTTGGTTCGCTTAAAATCCACTGCTTGAGAATAGAATACTTCCAAAGAATATATTCTTTTTGGTCTACAGAATGCATTATAAGCAACCTATAATTTGTCTTTGACCAATTCTCACACAGACAACCATCTCCTAGTATGGTTCCAATGATAACTGCTTTTTGAAATTCATTAAACCCCAATTTTTTGAGATTTCGAATTTCAGTTGAATATGTAACTCTCCTAGTTTCCCTCGGTATCACCTTCATACCCTTAATTATATCAATTAAGGAGGAGGGCTTCACCGATTTCAGTTAGATTTTAATGTCGAGTTACCTTGACATGTCGCAAAAGCTATTTCATAGCTAAACGACTTACTCCCTGTTATTGAGCTTACCGTGGCACCACAAAAGTGATTCTTCGGGTATTCCCAACTCCCTTGAGTTGACGGGCGGTTTCATATTACACAACATTTTATATAAATGTCAATGTATACACACCACGGGGCAAGCGGTTTTCCCGCACCCTCGCGGTTCTTAAATTAGATATCTTAAGTTCATCCCTTCCCAATACCAAATTTAGTATTAGTACTATGGAATCTGCAGACTTCCAGTTCATTTTTAACCAACACTTTCGAATATTTTCGCCCTTCTATTATGTTGCTTACTTCATATTTATAAATATAAAGAATGAGCTGGATCTCCTACGGTAACCCAATACGCATTTTGTTAACATCTCGATGCCACGATACAGATGACAGTTTTTTACAGAAGATTTCTCCATGTACTCGCAGGATCATCTCTGTCATGTGCCTAAAGGCATTCAAGCTACTAACTGCTACTTTACTCCTTCATCCCAAGAGGTTACCCTCGAGGGACTAGTATTTCGCTTTATTTCGCTGTAATCGAAATAGTTGGATTTTCCAGCACTAATTTTTGGAGTCAAGATTTAAGTTTGACAAAATATAATAATATAGTAAAATACAAGAGGGAGGAAGGTATGACAAAATTCGAAGTCGTCCTAGTAACTACAATTATGATCATCGGAACGATTTACCTCGGAGTGATGTTTGTTGATGAATTCGATCAACTCCGACGCTTCGTGAAAAGACAGATCATGAAAAGGAAGCTCGGACGAGAGCTCAAGTAAGACCGTCCAACTCAATCGCGTAGGCCACAGAGCCTGCGCGATTTGCTTTTTTCCAAAAATTAGTGCTGGAGCACCAACTAGCGTACTGGATCGCATAGCGACCCGAGTACAAGACTTGAGAACGTATTCACCGCGGTATAGCTGACCCGCGATTACTAGCAATTCCAACTTCATGGGGTCGAGTTTCAGCCCCCAATCTGAACTGAGGCGACTTTTATAAGGATTGGCTCGGGGTTTCCCCGTCGCGACCTGTTGTATTCGCCATTGTATTATGTGTGTAGCCCAAGGTATCAGAGGGACATGCTGACCTGGCGTCATCCTCGCCTTCCTCCCAGCTTTCTGCGCGTAAGCGCAGAATAATGAATAATGAATTTTGAATATTGATTAAACGCATTTGCATTCATTCATAATTCTTTATTCACAATTCTTTATTCTGCTTTTTGAGCTTCCACTCAAAAAGCTGGGCAGTCTCGCCTGACATATATAACAGACAACGAGGGTTGCGTTCGTTACCCCACTTAAGGGAACGGTTCAAACTACGAACTGACGACGGCCATGCATCACCTGCCTAACTGTCCTTGTGGGACCTCATCCGTTTCCGGTTGAGTTCAGCTAGGTTTCAAACCTTGGTAAGGTTCTTCGTTTATCATCGAATTAAACCACATAATCCACTGCTTGTGCAAGTCCCCGTCTATTCCTTTGAGTTTTAGCCTTGCGGCCGTACTACCCAGGCGGTCAACTTAACGCGTTTGCTTCGCCTCGGAGAGGGTCGATACTCCCCAAAGCCAGTTGACAACGTTTAGGGCGTGGACTACAAGGGTATCTAATCCTTTTCGCTACCCACGCTTTCGTGTTTCAGTGTCAGGAATGGCCCAATGTACTGCCTTCGCTTTTGGTGTTCCCCATGATATCAACGGATTTCACCCCTACTCCATGAGTTCCATACATCCCTGCCATCCTCTAGCTGTGCCGTTTCAAACGCATTTCCGGAGTTAAGCTCCGGGCTTTAACGACTGACTAATATAACCACCTACACACCCTTTACGCCCAATGATTCCGGATAACGCTCGGGGCACTCGTATTACCGCTTCTGCTGGCACGAGTTTGGAAACCCCTTATTCTTCGGGTACTATCAATAAACTTTCTC
>JBDKJM010000096.1:0-4499 GCA_039796555.1 Candidatus Parcubacteria bacterium
TTCAATGTCCTTGTCACCCAAAATTATGGTATAAGGAACCCTTTCATTTTTGGCACTTCTGACTTTTTTACCAAAACCATTGTTTGAAAGATCAATTTCGGAGCGGATCATCTTGTCGCGGAGCATGTCTTGAATTTTCTGTGCGGCGGCATTATGCGTTTCCAAGACAGGAATAACTTTTACTTGCACTGGAGCTAGCCATAGAGGGAAATTACCTCCATAATGTTCAATCAGAAAACCAATAAAACGCTCATGAGTTCCTAGTGGTGCACGATGTATACAAATAGGAGTTTTTTCAACGCCATCTGCATCTTTGTAAGTCAGGCCAAACCTGCGGGTCTGGGCAAAGTCAACTTGGTTTGTAGCCAGGGTAAATTCGCGACCAATAACACTCCAGACCTGCACGTCAATCTTGGGTCCATAGAAAGCCGCCTCATTGGGCACTTCTACAAATGGAATCCTGGATTCTACGAGAACTTTCCTAACCATGTCCTCTGTCTTCTTCCAAAGTTCTGGCTCGTTAACATATTTGTCTCCCAAACGCTTGGGATCATGAGTAGAAAAACGCATGACGAACTTTTCTATGCCGAAGATCTTGAAGTATTTTAGGTACATATCGTTAACAGCTCGAAATTCATCGGCAAATTGTTCCTCTGTACAATACATATGGGCATCATTCATGTGGAGGGATCGTACTCTCATCAAGCCGAATAACTCACCTGATTTTTCATGTCTGTATACAGTGCCGTATTCCGCTAGGCGAAGTGGCAGATCTCGGTAACTCTTTGGTCTTGCAGAGTAAATCTTGTGGTGATGCGGACAGTTCATGGCTCGCAGATAATATTTTCCACCCTCGTATTCCATAGGTGGGAACATTGATTCGGCATAGTAGGGAAGATGACCGCTTTTCAGATACATGGATTCTTTGGCGATGTGTGGACTCTGAACCCTGACATAATTGCCTTTAAACTCTGTTTCCTTGGCTAATTTTTCCAATTCCTCTATTATTGCACCACCATTCGGCAGCCAAAGTGGCATACCTGGACCTACGTCATCGTCGAATTCGAATATATCAAGCTCTTTTCCAAGTTTACGATGATCTCGTTTCTCTGCTTCTTTCATCATGGTTTCGTATTCATCAAGTTCCTTTTTTGAAGCAAAAGCTAGACCATAGATACGAGTAAGTTGTGTATTTTTCTCATTACCACGCCAGTATGCTCCAGCGATGCGAGAAAGAGTGAATGAATCAGCAGAAATATCTTTGGCTGGATTTTCTGCATGTCCACCGCGACAGAGGTCTGTAAAATTACCTGCAGTGTAAAGTGTGATCTTCTCGCCTTTTTCCATGATTTCATCAATAAGCTCAAGTTTGTATTTATTATCCTTAAATATAGAACGTGCTTCATCCGCAGAAACCTCTTTTCCAACAATTTCTTTCCAAGATGGTAGAAGTTTGCGCATTCTCTTTTCAATATCTTTGAGTTCTTTTTCTGTTATCGGTGTTTTGAATTCAAAGTCGTAATAGAAACCATTATCTATGGCAGGACCTATGGTTGGTTTGGTGTCAGGAAATAGTTCGAGGACTGCAGCTGCAAGCAAGTGTGCCAAGGTATGCCTCACATGTTCGATTTCTTGATTCATGGCTAATATCGTAGCATATTTTGTCTTTTTATGTATAATAATTTTAGAAGCAAACCAGGACAAAAATGAACGATACTACATGGTACATTGATCCACTAGGTGATTCGGCCGTCAACGCTCTCATTGCCCAGCAATCTGACTACGAAGATGAATGTCGTGGACAAATGTGCTCCGATGGTGTGAGGCGAGACCTCTGGCGCTGCACACACGATCTCATTTCCAGATTACAAAAAATGGAAAATGCAGTCCGCATGCACTACTGCATTTACCGAAAGCGTGGTTCCGGTGGTCAGATCGAACTGTGGAGATTTGAAAGGTCGAAACGCATAGTTCGACAAAAACCAGCCCAAGTGGCAGCTTAATGGTTGCTGCAATGTCTCGTTAGCGCTTCAGTAGCGCTTTTTATTTTGCAATTTTCCTTGTAAACTATGACTATGACTCCAATACTCGTCGGCCTAATAATTCTTGCCCTTGTAGCTAATGTTTTTATAATTTTCTATTTTACGCGCAAAAACAAGCAGCCTATACAGGAAGAGGCTGGCCTCAAGATGCTTTTAGAGCAAATGAATGTCAATATGAACCAGCTTTCTAGCACAGTTGACCGTAAAGTTGGTGATCTGGCCAAAGATTTGACTAGAACAGTTGATAGTAAGGTGGGTGATCTGACGAAAACTGTGGATTATAAGATCAATGAATCCTCGAAGTCAGTCCAAGAGTCTATGAGAGTTCAGCTTACGGAATCATCCAAGCTGATACGTGAAGTAACACAAGGTCTAACCAAGCTCGACGAAACAAATAAACAAGTCGTATCATTTGCCGATCAACTACAAAACTTGCAGGACATTCTCAAGAATCCGAAACATCGTGGAATTCTCGGAGAATATTATTTGGAAACTCTTTTGAAAAATGTTTTAGCGCCAGGGCAATACCAGATGCAATATGCTTTCAAAAATGGGGAAATTGTGGACGCGGCAGTATTTGTCAAAGATAAAATCATTCCTGTTGACTCAAAGTTTTCTCTAGAAAATTACAATAAGTTTGTTGAAGAGAAAAATCCAATTGAAAAAGAGAAGTTAGAAAAGGCTTTCGTCGGCGATCTGAAAACTCGTATTCAAGAGACTGCCAAATATGTTCGACCATCCGAAAAGACTATGGATTTCGCCTTCATGTTCATCCCTCATGAGGCCATATATTACGATCTTCTGGTCAACAAAATTGGCTCTGCGACTGATGAAACAGACAATCTGATCCAACGTGCGGCGAGCAAGTATAAAGTTATTATTGTGTCCCCAACATCCTTCTTGGCATATTTACAAACAGTTTTGCAAGGTTTGAAAGCTATGCAGATAGAGGAAACTGCCAAAGATATAGTGAAGCATGTAGGTCAACTAGGTAATCATCTAAAGAAATATGAGGAATACCATAACAAGCTCGGAACCTCACTTTCAACTGTTGTAAATCATTACAATAATTCTAATAAGGAGTTCAAGAAATTAGACAAAGATGTTCTGAGAATTACAAGTGAGACACCTGGTATTGAGGTAGAGATGATAGAGAAGCCGGAATGGGAGGAGTAAATGACATTAAAATAGTCTAGGAAATATAGTGGAATCGCGAAAATTTCATGAGCTTGCGCAAATAAAAATTTCCTGTATACTGTGTCAACTATGGAATTCGCAATTATCCACACCGGCGGCAAGCAGTATACTGTCTCAAAGGGCGATGTCATCTCTATTGAGAAGCTTTCTGGCGCACACAAAGAAGGTGACAAGGTCACATTCGACAAGGTTCTACTCATGGATGATGGCAAAGACACAACTATTGGCACCCCATATATCGCAAAAGCTACTGTCGCTGGAACTATTACAGAGATTGGTCGCGCACCAAAGATCACAGTCGTTCACTACAAGCAGAAGAGTCGTTACTACAAGAAAAATGGTCACCGTCAGCCTTTCTTCAAGGTTAAAATTGATAGTTTATAATTCTAGTGCCTATTTTGTAGGGCATTTTTAATAGTCTCGCTGTCGACATATTCCAATTCAGCACCAGTAGATAACCCTCTACCCAGAACACTCACTTTAGCTGAGTAAAGCGGTGAATTTTTTAGTATCTTTACCAGAGCCTCTTTAACTATGTTAGCTGTATGTTCGCCGTCTGGAGTTGTATTCAATGAAAGAATTATCTCCTTGAAATTTTTTTGCCCAGCCAAAACCCTTTCCAGCAATAACTTCAGCCTAATTCTTTTTTCTGGATCATTGTCTAGTATTGGTACTGTACCTCCCAGAACAAAATACAAACCCTTATACGCACTACTTTTTTCAACTGTTTCATAGTCCGAATCTCTCGCAACAACCATTAAAGTTGATTTATCACGAGACGAGTCATTACAAATAGAGCAGACAAAGGTTTTGGAACCTGATTTTTGTATAGCAGAGTTTACGAATATCCTGTGGCACATCTCACATTCGCTGGTCGACTTTTTTACATCCTCAACCAGCTGTGTAAATTCTTTGATATAAGAAGGAGACTTATTAAGCAGATAGTAAACAAACCTCTTAGCTTGGCGTGGTCCTATGCCAGGGAACTTTGCGAAAAGTTCTTCAAGATGGTGTAGCGAGTCCATTGCTAAATCTTAAAGCATAAAAGTAAAATTTCCTAGCTGGTTGACAAAGATGTATAAATATGATATTTTACGCCTTTTATTGTATTTTTTCAAAACCCCCAAAATCTGCCTTATCCATACTCAAGAAAGTAGTCTTCTTACTATCAAAGAATAATTTAGCTACTCCGGTAGGACCATTGCGGTGCTTTTCTATGAGAATTTCGCACTCTTCTTTGCGGCCACCACCGTCTTGTTC
>JBDKJM010000097.1:0-2609 GCA_039796555.1 Candidatus Parcubacteria bacterium
CTCACCATTTAACGCGGCGCAAAAAAGGCACACATCTTTTTCACTTGTTGAAATAATTCCAAAATTTGAGAAAACTTCTGCTAATGACTTGATCATTCCAGAAAGTGATCTTGAAATATCCATCGCCAAATCTGGAGGGCCAGGCGGGCAAAATGTCAACAAAAGAGAAACGGCTGTAAGACTGGTGTACAAACCCACTGGAATTTCCATTCATGTAACCTCCGAAAGGTCACAGGCCCAAAACAGGGAAAAAGCTCTGGACATATTACGAGGCAAACTATGGAAGCTCACAGAAGATCAAAGAATCGCCAAAGAACGTGGCATGCAAATTTCTTCAACCACCTCTATAGAATGGGGCAATCAAATTCGTTCGTATGTTTTGCATCCCTATAAAATGGTCAAGGATCACAGAACAAATGTAGAAACGGCACAAGTTGACAAGGTCTTAGATGGAGAAATAGATGAATTTATTGAGGCCGAGAAAGATCTGCTATAATATAAGCCATGATATACTACGACAAAGTTACCAAAGTCTACCCAGACAAGTCCGTGGCTTTGGAAGGGGTTAGTTTTGGGGTAGAACCAAAAGAGTTTGTGACCATAGTCGGCCATTCAGGTGCAGGCAAAACCACCCTGATGAAGATGCTCATAGCCGAAGATTATCCTACAGAAGGCTCTATTTTCTTTGAATCTACTGACATTAGTCGTTTGTCAAAACGTCAAATGAGTAAGCTACGCAGACGCATAGGTACGGTTTTCCAAGACTATCGTTTGATACCCAACAAAACAGTCTATGAAAATATCGCCTTTGCCATGGAAGCTTCTGGCAGATCTGATCGTGAGATTGCGGCTGATGTGCCACATGTGCTGGAGCTTGTTGATATTGGTCACAAGATCTGGAATTTTCCCAACGAACTTTCTGGAGGTGAACGACAGCGTGTGGCCATTGCCAGAGCCATCGTCAATCAGCCTGACATCGTGATTGCAGACGAACCAACAGGAAATCTTGACCCGACCAACACTTTTGAAATCATTCGAATTTTACAGAAAATAAATGAGTTGGGCACTACCATTCTACTGACCACACACAACAAAGGAGTGGTTGATACGGTTGGTGGCAGAGTCATAACCATGGAGAAGGGCAAGGTTGTTAGAGATGATAGGGAGGGCAAATACATTTTATAACCGACTTTGTTAGATTAATTGGGTCAATTTCGTTATACTTAAAGCATGATTTTTACCACTTTCAAACGCATAACTCGCACGGGCTTTGTTAACTTCTGGCGAAATGGTTTTTTGTCATTTGCCGCGGTAGTGGTCATTACACTATCTTTGTGCGCATTTGGCGGGCTCATCTTTGCAGGCGCATTTGGGCGAAGTTTGATAGCTGACGTCAAAGATAAAGTTGATATCAATGTCTATTTTACTTTAGATGCGCCAGAGTCAGACATTCTTTCTCTGAAAAAAGACGTTGAGCGCCTCCCTGAAGTAAACAAAGTAGAATATGTCTCCCGCGATATAGCTCTGTCACAATTCAAGGATAAGTGGCAGGGGAATGCGCTGATCATGCAAGGATTGAGTGAGATTGGATCAAACCCATTTCCAGCATCACTCAATATCAAGGCAAACAATCCCGGCCAATACGCCAGCATCGCCAATTTTCTGCAAAACAAAGCACCGGCCGCGTCTGACGGTACTCCGATCATAGAAAAAGTAAATTATCAGCAAAACAAATTAGTCATCGATCGTTTGGGACGCATTATTCCAGCTGTAGAACAGACTGGACTAGGCATTTCCATTATTTTCGTTCTAGTAGCCATCATCGTGGTTTGGAATACCATTCGTCTGATAGTTTATACGGCCAAGGATGAAATCTCCGTGATGAAGCTGGTTGGAGCAAGCAATATATATGTACGAGGACCGCTGGTTGTTTCTGGAATAATGTACGGGGTTCTTTCGGGACTGATCACGCTCCTTCTCATGGCTGCTTTTGCATATTGGAGTGACAATCTGGTTTTGAAATTTGCAGGTGTGCAAGTGGCTTCGGATTTTGAACTTGCTGTCAACGTATTCTCTCGTTACTTCATCAAAAATTTCAGTGAAATTTTCATACTGATTATGGGCGCAGGAATTATTTTGGGTGGCATACCTAGTTACATAGCGGCTAGGAGATATTTGAGGGTGTAATTTCTAATATTAAAAAGACTCTGCTTTGCAATAAGTGGAGAACGTGTGCATAAACTTTATGAACACATATTTTATCTCGTGCCAAGTAGACAAACTGCGAGTATTTTTACTAGAATGAGATTATGAAACGGAAGCCTGGGAAGACCATTGCGGCAAAGCGTACGGTTGCGCACTCCAAACCGACCAGAGCGAAATCTTCGCAGAGGCTTTCGAAACTTCGTCCGGTAACAAGGAAAGTTATAAAGAAAATAAAAACTCCCCGAGTTAAGCTTCAACATAAATATATCTTCATCATTGGTGGCGTGATGTCAGGCGTTGGAAAGGGTATTGCTACTTCTTCTATCGGTACTCTCCTAGCCGCCAAGGGTTTCAAGGTCAACCTGGTCAAAGTAGATCCATATTTGAATGTTGACGCAGGTACC
>JBDKJM010000098.1:0-12819 GCA_039796555.1 Candidatus Parcubacteria bacterium
GCCTCCCTCTGTGCCCAGAACATCGATTTCAGGATGCTCGAGCATGAATTCCTTGCAGGCAGCGATGGTTGGGAAATAGTAGGAATCATCATCATTAATGATCTTTATGAGTGTGCCACGAGCCTTGAGGAATAGTTTATTCAAGGCGTGTGACTCGCAGTAATCAGGCTCGGAAATGTAATTGTCGATTTTTCTGGATGAGCTTAATTCAGCTAGATATTCCTTTGTACCATCATTGGAGTCGCCGTCGCCAATCAGTATTTCTTCGTCGTCTTTTTTTTGCTCGCACAATCTCTTCAGCCCCTGCCTAAAGTATCGGAGCTTGTTCTTTGTAACAATGATATAGGAGAGGTTAATTTGTTTTTCCATGGCGCTTGATTGGAACGTGATCATCGCAACGCCAACAACAGTATCATATTGAGACAAAAAAACACAGCTGACCTTGTTGCTGGCTGTGTTGCGAGCTGCTCAGAACATCAAAGTCTGAGAGCCATGATGAGTGAAGCTGCTCCACCGGGATTTAATTTTTCCTCTGATTCAAGGGAGAACATCTCTTTAACTTTTGATATTGGGAAAGCGTGGATTTTGCCTTCCCAAGAGTCTTTTGCGTCTCTAGAGCGAGCCAAAAGTTCTGTTGTTGAGAGGTTTACGTTAGCTGCAAAGCAAATCTCAATTAAGGCACTACTTTGTACAAGGTGCTGGCAAAGTCCCAGCTGCTTCATACTGACTATGTGTGATGGAAGAATGTTGAGTTCCTCCTCAAGCTCTTGTTGGAATTGTTGAGTCGCGCCCCCCTCATCCCTAGCTGGTGCCAGATCGACATATCCTGCCACTGATACATGCCACATATTTTTATAGTGTGAGACGGTGGTTCTGGATCGAAATGCCAGGACAAGTTTCTTGTCAGCCGTCTTTACAATTCCGCATATTGTAAGACAGCGGAATTGTTCTAGTGAGGGAAGATTTTGCCGAATGATTGGGTCGGACATTAACACATATTGTGCCCATGAAACTGGGAAGCAATGTAGATGTTCAGTTCCATGATTGTATCCGCTGACTCCAACTCTGTGGAACTCCAGATCATTTTTTGGAAAAGAATTACCTTTACCATCTTTCCAGTCCCTAACAAATCTGTTTAGAGTGCTCGTTGGCGGATGTTCTTCAAAGAGAAGTGAGAAGGGTATTTGAGACTCGTGTAAAAGGCCAACTTGATACTTTTGCGCAAGTGGATGGTCATTCCATAAGTTCACCAGCGTCCTTTGTTTTTGTTTTTATTTGTGTGTTCGTAACGTGGTATCTTTTAAAGATAATTGCACGCATAATTTTCATTGTCAATAGTTCTTTATCTCAGCAACTGGTATATAATCCTCGCATGAGAAAAATAAATAAAGAAACCACTGGCCAAGTTATTAACTGTCAGATTTGCGGAGCAGGTAATCTAAAAGATGTTCTGTCTCTAGGACACCATGCAATTCCACAGGAATATCTCACGAAGGACAAGCTTCACGAATTAGAAGTTACCTACCCATTAAATCTTGTACGCTGTGGAGAGTGCTCATTGATTCAACTTGACTATATTCCTGATCCAAAAATTGTATTTCCACCCCACTATCCATATCGAACTGGGCTGACTAATATGCTGATCAGAAATTTTCGCGAGCTTGCCAACGTCTTGGAGAAAAATTATCCTTGGAAAGAGGGTGCACTTATTGTAGATATCGGCTCTAATGATGGAACTCTCTTACAGGGCTTCAAAGATAAGGGAATGGGGGTTCTAGGTATAGAGCCGACCAAGGCGGCAAGAGTAGCCAATAAAAATAAAATAAAAACAATTGAGGGTTTCTTTGGCAACCAGCTTGTCAAGAAGATCGTGAAAGAGTACGGCAAGGCTCATATAGTGACCGCAACAAATGTTTTTGCGCATATCAATGATGCTCCAGCATTGGTCAAAAATATCGCTAATATTCTAGATAAGGATGGTGTTTTTGTTTCTGAGTCGCAATATCTCTTGGACATAATAGAGAAACTTGAATTTGATACTGTATACCATGAGCATTTGAGATTTTATTCGCTCAAACCATTGATCAGACTAATTCGAGACGCGGGGATGTCAGTTATCGACGCGGAAAGAATCAGTGCCGCAGGGGGGTCTATTCGTGTTTACGCAAAAAAAGGAAAGATCCCGATGAGCGCAAGAGCTAAAAAGCTGCTTGCTGAAGAAGAGAGGACAGGCTTGTACAAGGAAGAGAATCTCAAGAATTTCTCAAAAAAAATTTATGATGCGAAAACTGACCTTTTGGCTTTGCTTTTGAAATGTAAAAAAGAAGGAGCGCGAATTGTTGGTCTAACTAGCTCGTGTCGTTCAAATACTCTGCTTGCATTTGCAAATATTGATAATACAATTCTTGACTACACTGGAGAAAAACCTGGCTCGCCAAAAATAGGGTTATATACACCCAGAACACATATTCCTGTAATAGATGAGGGGCGTATCTTTATTGAGCAACCAGAATATGTTCTTGTCCTGTCATGGCATATTGGTACTGAGCTTATAAAGAAAGTCAAAGAAATGGGTTATAAAGGGAAATTTATCTTACCCTTGCCGGTACCCAAAATTATCGATTAGACGAAATGATGGTTAACTGTTTATATTTGGAGATACCACTCTATAGTTTTTCTCAGACCTTCCTCAAGAGAAACTTTCGGTCGCCAGTTAGCGTCATTTCTTAGTTTGGATATATCAGGCAAACAATGAACAGAACTGTCTCCGGGACTTTCTTTAACATCAAATTTTGTTGGCCTCCAATTCATAATTGCGAACATCTGTTCAAGGAGATCCCCGACATTTGTTTCCTTTTCGCCTCCAATGTTGTACGTACCACCGTCAGTTTTTTTGGATTCAATAGTAGCAATCATAGCCTCTGTCACATCGCTTATATAGCAAGATGAACGATTTTCTTCTGGACTTATGAGGGGGAACGGTTCCATTCTTTTTTTAATCCGGTCAATCATTTTGGGAATCATGGCATCAAAACCTCCACGTGGACCATAAATGTTGTGTGGGCGAACAATTACCATTCTAAAATTAAAAGCCTTTGAAAAATGAATGAAAAAAAGTTCCCCCATTATTTTTTGGCCAGCGTATGACCATCGAGGATCGTAAGTGTCAGGTATTACTTCTGGGATTTTTTCAGGTGTTGGGATTTGAGGTTGTCCAAAAGGCCTAGTTGCTCCAGAATATACCTCGTTCGATGACGTATATAGTATTTTCGCTTCTGGAGTGCTATTTTTTTTATAAAACCAATCAATAGCATTAAGAGTAGTTGTAAGCCCGACACGCAATACTTCGTGCGGTATTTTCTTGAAGTTCCAGAAACCATTCACACTGATAAGATGATAAACATAGTCGTATCCAGTACCGATTTTATTCCATGCGGAGGGATCAGTTAAATCGGCTTCCACCATCTCGACATTTGGTTTTGCGAGCAAGTCTTCTAGCTCTAGATCCTTTTCACCACGAAAAAAGTTGTCGGCTATAACAATGTAGTTTTCTTTTTTTAGAGAAAGTGTGTTTGCTAAATGATATCCAATAAATCCAGCCCCCCCTGTAATGATAATCTTTGACATAAGTTATTTTGACTAGTTTTTTCCAGAAATCTTCTGTGGATGAACGAGGTACCATTCTATGATTTTTTCTAGACCCTCTTTTAAAGATATTTTTGCTTCCCAGCCAAGCTCACTTTTTATTTTCGAAACATCTGCCAAGCGACGCTTGACGCTACCTTCTGGAGAATTCCTAATATCAAGCTTTTTTGGATGCCATTTCATAATATCAAACATCATTTCTATAAGATTTTTTATCATCGTCTCTTCGTGTGTGCCGATATGATATGTTCCCCCGTCAGTTTTCTCTGATTCCATCACTTTCTGTATAGCTGTGACAGCGTCATCAATATAACAGAATGATCGAGTGTCATCTGCTCCAAAAATAGGGAAAGGATCAACCTTCTGCTTTATTCGTTCTATGATCTCAGGAATGACGTGCATGTATCCTTCTCTTGGGCCATAAAAATTATGAGGGCGGACGATAGACATTCTGAAATTATAGGCTTTTGAGTAGTGAATAAAGAGAAGCTCACCAATGAGTTTCTGACCAGCGTAAGACCATCGTGGGTTATATGAGTCGGCAATTACGAGAGGAACATTTTCCGGAGTAGGAATAAGAAGTTTGCCAAAAGCTTCTAGAGAACCTGCATACACTTCATTTGATGAAGTATAGATAATCTTCGCTCTCAGCTTGTTATTTTTTGTCCGGAACCAATCAAGGGCATTCAAAGTGGTTGTGACGCCGATACGAAGTACTTCGTGAGGAATCTCATAGAAAAGTTTCGTTCCATTGATACCGACGAGGTGATATACGTGATCGTAACCAATACCGACACGATCCCATGATTCTGGGGCTGTTAAGTCAGCTTCAATTAATTTTATTCCCGGTTCTTTGAGAAGATTTTGCAGATTTTCGTCTTTTTCACTGCGAAAAAAATTATCTACGATTGTTATTTCATTATCTTGTTCTATAAGCCTTCTTGCCAAGTGATATCCAATGAAACCTGTGCCTCCGGTGATGAGTATTTTTGACATATAGTTTTTTATACTATCACATTTTGATTGTTGTTAACAATATGCTACCATGATTTACGTTACACAAATCATTATGGGTCTCACACAAAAAGAAACGATAGTTATAGTTGGTTACGGCTGGGTTGGACAAGCCAACGCTCTGGCATTTTCCCATGCTGGATACAAAGTTTTCTATTTTGATGTGCAAAAACCTAGCCTCAAATATACTGATAAATACAGCAAGCTATACGGGACCATACCTCCATTGTCCAAGGTTTTGGAAAAAGATGCACCAGATACTTGGTATATTGTCTGCGTCGGAGACAAGGTGTTACCTGACGGAGAACAGGATATTTCTGCCATTCGCAAAGCTCTAGAGTCTCTTCGAGATGCCAAAGGTGGGGTTGTGCTAAGATCCACAATCATTCCAGGACACCTTCAGAACCTCGTTTTTGATTATTATGTTCCGGAATTTTTGCACGAGAAAAAGGCGGTTGAGGAGAGTATATATCCTCAGTATTTCATTGTTGGTAAAAGAAGCCAAAAGAAATGGCCAAGTTTTTTTGAGGTTTGGGACAAGATGGCGGCAAAAGTTTTTCACGGTACCCCTGAGGAAGCATCTTATATTAAGTATCTTTCAAATACCTGGAACGCCATTCGTATCGCTTTTGTAAATGAATTTGGTAATGCCATTTCTCATCCAACAGATAAGGAAAAGCTTGCGCAGAATGAGAAAGTTATTGACTTTTTCTTTGAGCGCAAGAGCTACCTTCGTTATGGTAGGTCATATGGTGGGCACTGCTTACCTAAAGATACTCATGCATTTCTGACATGGCATAAAAAACAAGGCAGGGACGTTTCTCTCATTGAAGGTATGCACAAATCCAATCTTTTTCATCAGGAAATTGAAAAGAAGCACACGCATCTACCACAATGGTTTTCTGAATGGTCTAGGCCAATCATTTCTGGTCGAGTGGCCCTTAAAGCTCTCAGGGCATCTATTTTTCGTAATATTGGAAAAATCAGTAGAATATGAAAAAACTATCACACCTTTCTGAAAGAATTGTTGGGCAATCTATGTTCCAAATCCTAGAAAAAGCAAAAGAACTTGAGCGTCAAGGTAGAGAACTCATACATTTTGAGATCGGAGACACATATCTAGAAATGCCGCAAGAGGTCAAGAATGCTGCTATTTTATCTCTCAGTAATGGACGTACACACTACGGCAATTCTCAAGGAGAGCAGTCATTGCTCTTGGCCATACAAAAAGCCGTAAAAGAGGATTTTTTCTTTACCCCATCACTTTCTCAGATAACAGTAGCTTCCGGTGCTAACCCACTGATTTTTTATGTGTTATCTGTGCTAGTAAATCCAGGAGAGGAAGTAATTTTATCGGACCCTTCTTTTGTCACTTATAATGCTGTGCTGAATATGTTGGACATAAAAGGCGTGCATATCAATATAACTCATAAAGACAATTTCCGGTTTGATCCCAAAGAGATTGAGGAACGAATTACTGACAAGACACGTGTGATCGTCATTAACTCGCCATCCAATCCCACAGGTGCGGTATATTCTAAAGAAGACATTATAGAGATCTATCGTCTAGCAAAAAAACACAATATATATATTTTGAGTGATGAGATTTATTCTAGGCTGGTGTATGAAGGAGAACATTTCTCTCCAGGCGTACTTGATGAATGCAAAGAAAGAGTTATTGTCACAAACGGCTTCTCAAAACCTTTTGCTATGACTGGCTGGCGCGTAGGCTATGCTGTGGGTCCGGAAGAAATTATCAAAAAAATCTCACTTCTTTCACAGACCATAGTATCATGCGTGCCGCCCTTTTTACAGGATGCTTGTGTAGTAGCTATGGACAATCGGCATAAATTTGCGCAAAGATATTCCAGTGAGTATCGGAAGCAACGAGATATTGTTTGTGAAGAGCTTAGGAAAGTCGACAAATTCGAATTTTCCAAGCCCAGCGGAGCTTTCTATATAATGATAGATGTGTCAAAGACCGGCATGGATGGAGATGAATTTACAAAATATGCCATGGAAAGGGAAGGAGTAGTAGTTTGCCCTGGCTCTGGCTTTGGTCCCGGTGGAAAAAATTACATTCGCTTGTGTTATGCCAATAGCGAGAAAAAATTGCGAGAGGGATGTAGAAGACTAAGCAAGGCTGCTACTGGCACGGTGTAAAAAGTATGAGTTATTTTTTAAAGAATCTTGTTGTGTGTCACGAGCAACTGATAAGATATTTTTTGGCCGGGGGCGTGGTTGTTTTGGTTAACCTGAGTTTTTTATACCTATTTACAGATATTTTTGGGATATACTACATTATATCGACAATATACTCTTTCCTTATCTCCTTTGTAGTGAGTTTTTTTCTTCAGAAAATCTGGACGTTTGGAGACAAAGATATTTCCAAAGTTAGAGCGACCAAGCAGATGATGCTGTATCTGTGTCTCCAAGGATCATGCATAATTCTGAATGCCGTACTGATGTACGTTTTTGTTGAGTATATTCATTTATGGTACATCATTTCTCAAATTGTCATCTCTATTATAATAGCTTTTTGCGCTTTTTTATTCAGTCGAAGGTTTATCTTTAAACCATCCTTAAATTAATGCCATGTGTGCTATTGCCGGTACAGTAAATATCGAAGATGAAAAAGTACTAAAAACCATGCTTGATCTTATGGCTCATCGTGGTCCAGATGACAACGGTGAATATTACGATCACGGAGCAAAAGTCTCAATAGGACATTGCCGCCTTTCGATATTAGATCTTTCTTCTGCCGGACATCAGCCAATGCTTGATGCCGATAGTAACATTGTTGTCGTTTTCAATGGAGAAATATATAACTATAAAGATATTAAATTGGAACTTGTCTCTAAGGGACACATTTTTTGCTCAAATACCGATACTGAGGTCCTAATCCACGGATACAAGGAATACGGTACTGATATTTTCAAAAAATTAGATGGTATGTGGGCGGTGGCACTATATGACAAAACTAAGCGGTTAATTATATTTAGCCGAGACCCTTCTGGCATGAAACCTTTATACTTTTATCATTCCAAAAATATCTTAGCGTTTGCGTCTGAAATAGGAGCTTTAGTCAAAGCGATGAAGGAAGAATTGCTAACTATCAATGAAAACCCCATAAAAATGTACTTAGCTCACCGTTACATATATGGTACACAGACAATATACAATGAAATTAAAAGTAGTTCTCCCGGAAGCACGTCAATAATTTCGCTTGATGATCTGGAAATCAAAAGCACGATTAATTATATTCCAGAAAAAACCTCAGTGCCAGCAAATCTTGAAGGTGCAGTAACCATGTTCAACCAGTTATTTGAGAAATCAGTCGGAGCTACACTACAATCGGATGTGCCAGTAGGCTTGTTTTTGTCTGGTGGAGTGGATAGTAGTCTCGTGGGACATGCAGTGAAAAAGTTAGGTGTTCCACTCAGGTCTTTCACTGTCGATTTTGAAAATCAAGATTTCAATGAGGGTCACCTAGCCTCGCTGATCGCGAAAAATCTTGGTCTTCCGCATGTTACTTGGCCGATGACTGCAAAAGATATTGAAGCGGATGTCTATGATATTCTGGATTCATTTGGTCAGCCATTCGGGGATATGTCCGCATTGCCTACTTTTTATGCCAGTCGGATGGCTAGGCGGGAAGGATACAAAGTCATGCTGACAGGCGATGGTGCCGATGAACTTTTTGGGGGATATCCAACACATTATCTCCCAAAAATTTTAGGCACATACCAACATGTGCCTAAAATTTTTGACCCTGTCCTCTCATCACTGGCCAATCTTTTGCCATCGCGGCATACCAAACTTGGTATGCGAGAAAAAATACAGCGTTTTCTGTTTGGTGCTCGAAGTTCATACCGAATTGCTCATGCTAAATGGAAGCTAGTATTTAATGAAAAAGAGCTGCAACAACTGATTTTGTCTGAGGCAGATGAAATATCAGAGTCGCTACCGGATTTTGAAGATTTTTTTGACAGACAATCTTTTATTACTGACAAAATTGACGCTGTGATAAAGACAGACTTCCAATCATTTTTACCATATGATTGTCTGGTCAAGGGTGATATATCTTCTATGCAAAACGGCGTCGAAATTCGCTCGCCATTCCTAAATAAAGAAATAATAGGTTTTGCTTGGTATTTACCATCATCAATGAAAGCCAAGCCATTCCAGACAAAAATCTTACTTCGCAGATCGTTATTAAAAGCCCTACCCCATTCTATCACCAGACTACCCAAAATGGGCTTTGTGCCACCCTTATCTTTTTGGCTAGCTCATGAACTTCGTGCAATCATGACAGATATACTTTCTCCGTTAAACATTGCCAAAGTAGGATTTTTAAATTACGATTACGTCTTGGCTCTTATGCAAGAACATATCTCCAAAAGCCATGATCATGCCGCAAAATTATGGTGCTTGATGGGATTGGTACGGTTTTATTCACTTTGCCATATAAAGAACAGTAAATGAACACTTTCAAATATTCACTCGTAATACCTGTATATAATGAGAGAGGTGCCATCGGCCCTGTTTTGAAGGAGGTGCTTTCTTTTTTTCCCAAAGAGATACTGGAAATTATTGTTGTAGACGATGGTTCTACGGACGGCACCGCAGATGAGGTAAGGAAATACCCGGTCAGATTTATACAAAATATCAAAAATTCAGGCTACGGACACTCTTTGAAACGTGGCATCATGGCCGCAACAAATCCTTATATCATCATTACTGACGGAGACGGTTCTTACCCGATAACTGCAATAACTTCGCTAATGGTTGAATATGAAAAAGGTTATGATATGGTTGTTGGTGCGCGGAAAGGTAGGCATTATCGAGGTTCATTACTCAAGTCGATGTCAAGATTTTTCTTTCGTGCTTTGTCTGAGTTTGCTACTGGACAGAAGATACCTGATATCAACTCTGGATGTCGTATTTTCCGAAAAGATCTAGTAGAGACTTTCTTTCAAACATTATCTAGCGGTTTTTCTTTTACTACCACGATTACACTAGCGTTCATGCTGAATACTTATGCTGTCCATTATATTCCGATCGAGTATTACAAACGATCGGGTTCATCTAAGGTCAGATACTTGCGTGATATATTGCGTTCTTTGCAGATTATTGTGGAAGCTATAACTTTTTATAATCCGCTCAAAATTTACCTAATTTGCGTGATTGTAGCTATGATTGCGACACTGATTACAGTTGTACTATCCATAATCTCTTGGCAGATTGCCTTTCTTTTCTTTTTTACTGTCATAGCATGCGATATTATTTTCGCTATAGGCCTTGCCGTGATCTTTCTTAAATTCATGCGTAATAGTCGCTTATGATTCCTTTACCCACAAGATTCTTAATCATTGCCGTTCTCGTCGCAGCTTTTCTTATACGTCTCCCTGGAGTTTCCTACGGTCTGCCTTACCATCTTCTAGCTGATGAGGAAGCCAATATTCATGGAGCGTTAAAGATGATAGAACTCAAGACGGTACTACCCGTTTTGCACAGAGCAGATTTTGATCACATTCTCTATTATCCTCCTGTCCTTGCCTATATCTACACAGCTTTTTTTGTTCCAGTAATTGGGGCAGAGTATCTTATTTCAGGGCATAACCTAGGGGAACTAAAGGATCTACTCATACTTGACCCGAGCATATTTTGGTATATTGCTCGATCCCTATCAATAGTTTTTAGTTTGGCTGGCATATATTTGGTATATAAAATCGCAGAGCGTTTATTTTCAAATAAAAAAATTGCCCTAATAGCTGCTATACTGTATTCAACCAGTTTTTTAGAGGTTTCCATGGCAAACACTGCACACCACTGGACGGCAGGCATATTTTTTTCTTTATTATCTTCATATATTGTACTTGCAGGTATAGCTGATAGTACAGACAAGCGATTTCGTATGTTTATTTTGGCGGGCCTGGTCATGGGGGTATCGTTTGGAATCAGTTTTCTAGTGTTCTATATACCACCACTCGTTTTACTGATCGTACATAGTTCACTTAAAAGAAAAGAAAAAACCGGTGTTACCTATTTCGATGCAGTCAAAAGTGTCATTTGCTTCCTCACGCCCTTCTGGCTTTTTGCACTACTTATTCTAGCGATTCATCCCGGGGCATTTTCATTTCAAGCGTTGCATACAGGCGATATACCTCCACATTCTGGAGAATACGTTTACAATTTCATCTTTTACTATATTCGAGCTTTGTGGAACTTCGAAACCCCACTTCTTGTCTTGTCTCTATGCGCGGTGATACTGCTATGGAGAAGGAAAAGCCCTGCTTTTTATTTGCTAATTATTAGTGCGTTTATCATGACTGCTATCATGTACAAGACCATGTATGATAATCCACGTTATCTTCTACCAGCTATATCTGTTATGGCGATTCTTTCGGCATATGCCTGCAAAGAATTCATTTCCTACTTTCAAATTGGAAAAAGAAGAATTGTTATTTATGCTTGTGCGTCTATTTTTGTAATCTATTTAGTTGCGGTTTTTGGTAGATATGAAATTTTACTCACTAGACCTGATACTAGGATTATGGCGAGAAATTGGATTGAAGGCCAGATTTCGAAAGACAGCACGATTATAACCGATTCAGATCGTTTGAGATTGGAAGGGACTTCAGCTTCTATTATCACGTTGGAGAAGATTGACAAAAATGCCTTGAGGGGGCAGGATAGGATTTTATTAAAAAATCCGGAATATGCTAGGCGCCCGTTCAATGTCTACCCGCTGTTTTTTCTGACAGGAGAGAATCGTCATGGGCTTATTTCAGTAGCGCTATCTAGAAATGATCCCAATACGTATTTTGTTGCTGATGATTGGATTCTGGATAAAAGTTATGTTGAAGGATTGGCGTCCCGTGGCATATTGGTCAAAAGTTTTTGGGGCAATGTTACAAGACATGACCGGCATGATCTCTTTATCGGCGGTGAAAAGGCAGACCCGCGCTACCATCTTCTTGAACTTTTGTATTCTATTGACTATTTTGGTCCGAACGTGAGCGTGTATAAACTCAGTCTATCTGATATTTCAAAATAATCCTTATTTATAGCCAAAATGGCAAGGTTAGTTTGACAAATTATTCATGTAATGCTATTATCTAAGACGAATTATGGCTTCAAAAAACCATATGATAGTAACAAACAATTAACCAGAAAGGCGGTGCGGTTTGAAAATATGCCTAGTAACAACGACATTCTACCAGAATGTTTCGGATGTCCGATTTGGTCTGGCACTCAAAACATGTCAGGCGGCCAGGGAAGCCGGGTACCAGATTCACATCGTTGACGGGTCATCAAATCCAGAAATTAGCAGCCTGCTTCGTCAGGCGGGTGCCAATGTCGAAGCGGAAAAAGTCAAGGGTATGGGTGCCTCTCGCAGACAGTGCTTCAAAATGGGTCTCGATTCCGGTGCCGATGTGATTGTCTGGCTGGAGCCGGAGAAGGGACCGTTCGTGCCCCTCATCGGTCCATGTGTCGAGATGGTCGGTGAGTGTGACATTGTCTTTCCTGGCCGTATGGACTTGGTAAGCTATCCGCGGTATCAACAGCTCTCCGAACATCGTGCAATGTGGAAGATTGGCTGGCTTACCAGCCGTCCAGACATCGACTGGATGTTTGGTCCACGGGTCCTGTCCAGAAAGGGTGCCGAGCTTCTGATGAGCTATGATGGGAGTTGCGGAGACACCTGGCACATACTCGTCATTCCGGTACTGTGGGCGTTGATGAACGGTGTAAAAGTTGGTTCCAAATTGGTGAACTATATTCATCCTGCCGAACAAACGGCCGCTGAGGAGGGGGATGAGGAAATGGATCGCAAACGCGACCATCAACGCAAGGTCCTGGAGGAGGCAGTGGAGACAGAGATGATGCTGTTGAGACAACAGCAGTTGGACCATAAGATGTAAAGCAAGAGCATCAAATTCAAGCGCCATTCCGACAACGGATGGCGTTTTTTCCATCTCTACAAGGATTGCATAATTATGTGTCTTGGAGTAGTATTTTCCTATCTATGAAACTAGCTGATTTCGTTATTAATTACCTCGCCGGCAAGGGAATAGACAGGATGTTTGTGGTGTCCGGAGCCGCCAACGCCTATCTGATTGACGCTTTTACGCGTACAAAAAAGACCAAATACGT
>JBDKJM010000099.1:0-5689 GCA_039796555.1 Candidatus Parcubacteria bacterium
TAACAAAAGGACCGTATTTCAGATAATAAAACTCCTCGACTCTTTCCTCGTCTTTTATCTCCAAGTCAGAAAAAGCCGTCTGATGTTTGTAACACCAGCTAACTATTCTCTTGCCACGATAAAGCAAGTCATCATCTGCCAACCTATCGAAAGTCTGGTAAACGCTTTTGACCACATCAGGATCAAGTGTAAATTTCTCTCGCGACCAATCACATGATGCTCCCATTTTCCTAACCTGTGACTTTATATTGGAAGAATTTTTCAAGGTAAAATCCATGATCTCCTGATACAACTTATTGGGTTCAATATCAAAACGCATCCTCCCTTCTTTTTCCAACTGTCTCTCATATACCACCTGCGTCTCAAACCCTGCATGATCAAGTCCTGGAAGCCAGAGAGTCTTGTAACCGCGCATACGCTTGTAACGTGTCATGATATCTTCAATAGTCATAACTAGCCCATGTCCAGCATGAAGAGAGCCGTTAGCGTTGGTCGGTGGCATGATGATAGTGAATGGTTTGGCTTCTTTGTCAGTAACACCCTTTTCAATGCACTTATCTGGATTAAAAAAACCACTCTCCTCCCAAAGTTTATATGTGCGGTCTTCAGTAGATGAGGGATCGTAAGGTTTCAGGAATTTCGCTTTCATGGCTTAAAAATAACACGAATTTACGAATTATACGAATATCCTTGACAACCGTGGACATGCGTGATAGGTTCTAGTTAATTTATTAGGGTTATTTGGGGAAATTTATAAACCAGCGAATTAAAGCAATATTATGACATCAAAAAAAGTAAAGAAAAATATTAAAAACAAAACCAATCTGTATCTATTAGCACTTGGGGCATTAATTATCTTTTCAATACCAAGTATCATATCTATAGCACAGGCCAGAGATAATGGGACTTCCGATGTAGAAATGGCACAATCAAATGGGGGATCGGAGGAGACAAAGGTCATCAAGATAAATAATCCTGAAGTTGACACTACAAGTGAAACTACAGTGGATCCTTCGACAATTATAACTCCACCACTCACAACAACTACTCCGGAAACTTCAAAAATTGAGGAACCAAAGAAGGAAGAGGGGATCGTTTCAACGGGAGCAAATCTCACAAACGAAAGAGACGTTGAGGGGACACTTCGAATTTTTATGGTCGTGACCAATGACAATGGAGGTGCCAAATCATTTTCAGATTTCACAGTTACAGTTTCGGGAAATAATCCGACACCTGCGACATTCTCAGGAAATGAGATCACATATGTATCTATCGGTGCTGGATATTACGGTATAAGTCTGGCAAATTACGCTGGTTATACCTTTTCAACAGTCGCAAACTGTTCAGATACTATGACTGCAGGTGGTACTAGATATTGCACTATCCTTCTCGATGATATAGCAAATTATGATTCAAATACCAATTACCCACCAATTATTTCACTTCTTGGAGAAAATCCTTTTGTAATACTGGTTGGCGACACATTCACAGATCCAGGTGTAACTACGTCAGATCCAGATCAGGGAGACACTGTGACAGTTTCAAGCTCAACTGAACCTGCGGGACCAATTGACACTTCCAGGACTGGAATATGGTTTATTACTTATGTTGCCACAGACTCTCATGGTGGCACAGCTACGAAGACACGAACTTTATCGGTGAATCCTCTGGAAAATGTATGTCCAAACCATACTAAAGGTCTCATGCATGATGTAACACTGATACCAGGACCACACGGTGTTGTCAAAATAGCTTATGTTGATGGGACCTATAGTGAGGCCACGACATCGGACGAAATAGAGGACGGGGGAAACATTACTTATGCTTTTGTGCCTGATCCAGGATACAAAGTCAATCAGGTATTCGTCAATGGCCAAACTATTACTGCCTTCAATCCTGTATCGTTCTCTACACTAACTTGTGTAAGCCAAGATTACACCATCAGGGTTACATTTGAACGTATACCTAACCGTCCGCCAACCATACAGCTCATTGGCAGTAATTCTATCGTCTTGAATGTCGGTGATGTATTCACTGATCCAGGTGTAACCACTTCTGATCCTGATTTCGACGACTTTGTAACGGTTTCAACGTCAACCAATCCAACGGGTGGAGTAAACACAGAATCTGCAGGCTCATGGGTTATCACATATGTCGCTACAGATACTCATAACGCTAGTTCTTCTGTAACTCGCGCAGTCACAGTAAATGTTAGAACCGTTGATAATCCAGGTGGAGGCAACCCTCCTACTCCCCCAACCGATACTGTAATCTCTAGTGGAGGAGGCTCATCAAATGGAGGTTCCAGTGGAGGCTATGGTAACTTCTCGCAATTGGCACCCGCCACATCTTCTTGCCCACTCATCACAACTTATATGAGACTTGGTGCAAATAATGATGGTGGAGATGTTACCCGACTTCAGTCATTCTTCAGAAATTCTGAATTATTGAATGTAGATGTAACAGGTATATTCGATATCAAAACTGACCAAGCAACTAGAGAGTTCCAGACAAAATATTCATCAGACATCCTTGGCCCATGGAGTGCATCTATTCCATCAGGATATGTATACATCACCACATCAAAGAAAGTTAACCAGCTCGCTTGTAGTAGGCCAATAGTTTTGTCTTCAGATGAACTTGCCATTATTGAAAAATATAAACAGCAAAAGCTAGCTGCCCTCCAAGGTAATGCCGGTACCGAAACACCAGAAACAAATGGTAACGTAACACCTGCTCCTTCAGGAGTTGGAAATCAAGCCTCAAGCACTGAGGAGCTCATTGGTTCTAACCAATCACCAGAAAATTCCAACGTAGCAGCCGTAGGAAGCAGTTCTATTCTGTCAAAATTCTGGGGCTTCCTGAAAAACTTGTTTAATAAAATATTTTAAACACTGACAAATTGGTGCAACAAAAAATCCCGACGCGTTAGCGAGGGGATTTTTTGTTAGTGATCAAATATTACACACGTGTAACATTCTTTGCACTTGGACCCTTCTGTCCGTCAACAACTTCAAATGTGACCTTGTCACCGACCTGAAGCTCATTGTACGAAACACCACTCAAATCGTTGGAGTGAAAGAAGAGGTCTTTTGCTTCGCCTTCGCGAGCAATGAAACCAAATCCTTTCTCTGTAAGGGTTTTGATTGTTCCTTGCATGATTTTTTCAATTTAAGCTACTAGCACTACGAAAAATTCGACGTTCCTTTGTAGTGGCGTAAATATAGCATATCTAGAGTGCACTTGTCAATACCATAGAAAAATATGGCTATGGTGGCCATAGAAAGGCCAAAATCACGTATTGCTATAGCACTAAAGCCCAAACTAAGACTTATACCCAACAAATGCACACCAAGCACCAGTGCCGATGCCCTAGTAAAGAAGCCTGTTATTAGACACAGACCGAACAGGACTTCAAATGCCCCATTGAAATGCACCAACGTAAGTGCACTCAAGCCTGACATGCTGATGGCAAAATCTGGGACAAAATTGACCCATGCAGATGAGTTGATAAGCTGTTGTGTTCCAAACCACAGGAAAACCAATGAAAGTGCAGTGCGGAGAATTATTGGAGCAAGTTCTTTGAGAGATATTTTGGGCATATTAAAAATTTACATCGTTAGTTTATTTGTCTAGGGTTCCGATCTTGAAACTTGCTAACGCCTTTTGTGGATTTTCTTGACCACCATGCTGACCATTGAAGGCCAATGATCCGTCAATACCACATAGGCTGATAATTGCTTCTGATCCTCCAGGGTGTTTTTCAATCCATGGGGTAACATTGTATACTCCCCCGTTTATTGTAGTCCAACAATCGGTACTTTTGTTGTGCTTGGCTACTTCGGCTAATGTGTAAGAAACGTTATTTGAACTGGATGGAATATTGGAATTGAGTGTTTCTTTCTCCACCGAATAAGTATTTTGTGTGGAGGCAGATTGAGAGTTTTCGTCAGTAAAAAATGCAAATGTGATAACGAGTGCTATTACCACAACAATAATAACAAATATGATGCTTGGGAGGATTTTTTTGAACATGAGGTTGGGGTGATTATGTTGTAGCTATATTTAAGTGTACATTGTACACAAAAACAAGTAATCGGGAAATGGTATCAATGAAAAAACTGTTGGATTAAATCAACTGATTTTACCTAGTGTGACATTGTTAATTATTGTTCACAAGTTGTGAACTCAACATACGAAATTCTATTGTATTTATTGAAATTTCTCCTGAAGCTACAGCTACATAATAAGTAATGGCTTGTGAATCCGGACCACCATCACTGTCCACAATCTCTATTGCAAATAATTAACCACGATACTACAATGTATCAATTATCATGAGTTAACATAAATCATATGGCTTCCTCTTTATTAGGTAGAAAAGTTCTCACTTTTGTCAAAGTCTTTATTTTATGTTTAATAATTATTGCATCCGTCGTAGTCATCTTTCTTCAGAAAAGTATCTTACCTGGATCGTCCTCTCAAAGAGCCCAAGTCATCTCAACCGAATTGGAACTGTGCGACCCGAACAATACTCCGAACGGGACGCCACTTTTTGTAACCGCTCTATCTGTTGTCTCCACCACTCAAAATAGCGTGACCATCTCTTGGAATGGCGATCTCATTACCAATGAAGACGGTTTTCTCGTAGAACGAGCCCCAGTTTCGTCCAATTCTTTTCAACCTGTGGGCAGAACTGCAGTAGACACTACTTCTTTCACAGATAGTGCACTTATTCCCTCTACCACTTATACTTATAGGGTCAGAGCTTTCAATTGCGTCGGTTTCTCAGCCCCACTTTCTACCATAAACGCCACTACTTTAGTTGGCACCAATCCTCCAATCAGCCCGACGGTTACTATTCCAGCAACTCCCACTATCATTTTTGCCAAGGGAGTCTCTAGCTCCGAGGTAGACATTGGTTGGAGAGACAATTCTAACAACGAAGATGGTTTTATCATTGAGCGTTCTCTTGATCAGTCCCTTTGGTCTGAAATTTCTCGTACAGCTTCCGGTCAAAACACTTTTGCCGACAAAAATGTCTCTCCAGGAACTGATTACTACTATAGGATCAGATCCTTCAATACTGCCGGCAATTCAGTCTCTTCCACTGCCAAAAGGGCTACCACCAAAGGTACTGTTGTTATTGATGACACTCCACCGACTGTCACTATCGTATCTCCAGCCAGGGATGCTACTATCACCAAGAACAGTCCGCCTTTCAATTTCCAGGTTGATGCTACTGACGACAAAGGTATAGCCAAGATTGATCTTTATATCAACGGGTCACCAGTTCTTTCCAAAATCAATGAAAATACCAGGGTTGGTTCCTATAGTATCCCGATAAGACTTTCAATCAACGGTATTTATAAATTTTCTGCTTCAGTCACGGATAATAAGGGTCATACAACTACGGTTGACCCTACTATCACGGTGGTAGACAGCCAGATAAGAAATGGTACGGTCTATTACATCTTCCTAGGAACTCCTGGTTATTACTATGATGTTATGCGTAGTGAGAACCTAGGTTTTAATTGGGAGAAAAAGGCCACCATTCAAGCACTACCTGATGGTAGCATCCCCTATAACGAACCTGTGGACAATAGAACAAACGTCACCTTTATTTTCAAAATTATCCCTGGCACGGCTCCAGTAGCCCCAACCATCACTAACTTTAGTGCTAGTCCCA
>JBDKJM010000100.1:0-5851 GCA_039796555.1 Candidatus Parcubacteria bacterium
CTGGAGCGATTCCTTGCTCCGTATTTTGCGAAGCGTGGAATGGCGGCCGCCATTGTGCACAGAGAGAAAAGGCCCAAGGTCCCGACAGCTGAAGAGATGAAGCATCTGATGCATCAGGCGATTCTTAGGAACAAACAAGTCATTGATTGGGTCGAAACTCGAAAGGAATTTGACCCGAAGCGAATTGGTGTACTGGGAACAAGTATGGGTGGGATAAACGGGGCCATGCTCGTAGGAGTTGATCCCAGAATCAATTGCGCAGTACTTGCACTTGCTGGTTGCGACATACCGTATATTCTCGCAAAAAGCAAAGATAAAGGTGTGCAACGATACCAGAAATCATACATGGGAGAACATGGCGTGTCGTCTGACGAGATGTACGAGCAACTAAAGATGTTGCTTGAGTGGGATCCGAAAAATCTCGCTCCTTACGTGGATCCTGGTAGAGAGTTATTGATTCTTGGGGTGTGTGATAAGGTTGTTCCCTTCAAAAAGGGCATGGAGTTGCGGCGTGCCATGGGTGGTCCTGAAACAAAATTGGTACTTTCAGGCCACTACACAGCTGTCCTCTACATATTTGACATTAGGCACTCGGCCTACCAGTTTTTTAAAAAGAAGTTCAAAGAATAAAAGAACCCCTCTTCGGAGAAGCCGAAGTGGGGCATTTTTGTTTCTGATTTTTCTACCATTCTGAGTGTGAGAATTTTATATATTCGCAATCAACGGCGCGGTTGGTACCTCGCGCATTTGACACCCAGAGGTCAAGTGTCGTCAGGTCGAAAATTCCGACCTGAAAATTCGAGTCCATCGCGATTTTTCTTGATACCTCTTTCAAGGACTCGACATTGAGGCTTCCAAGTAAGCGCTTTACCTCTGCGCCTTCCTTTTTGTTGTCGTGACCAGCATAGATGACATCTTTGTACTGTGGGACCGGCTCAATCCGATCAGGACGCCCCTTCTTTTTTGCAACATCGTTTACGACTTCGTTCTTATTCATCCAGTACTCAAAGAACGAGTCTGGTCCGGTCAAGAGCCCGGCCGCATTTCCGTTTTTATCGCCTACCCAATAGGCGTACGAATTATTGCGGCGCGCGGCACTAAGGATTGCCACGGCTTCATGCGCAGAATCCGAGTAGCGGAGCGTTTGCTTCATCAAGAATATCATCGGTGTGGCATCCAAGCGCTCGCCAGGCGGATTACGATATCCCATCTCACTGATGCATACACTTTTTTCATTAATGCCGGTGATAAGACCAATGAAACCGGCCCATCCGACATTAACGTAGAGATTTTCATTCGGCCGAGTTCCCTTGACGACTGTAATTTGAGGATTTTCCATCCCGATACCAGCTCCGTAGTCTAGTACCCTTAATTGATAGACGTGTCCATCTGAAGTAGCAGACGAGCACGCAATGAGTGCAGAACAGCTCGTCTCCCCAAGATCGGGGATAGCATGTACACGCTGGATCATTTTTAGACTGATGTTGTTTATGCCTGCGGCTTTTATGCCGTCGGCGAGGCCTTGCATCTCCTCAATATCCTGTCGGGGAACATAGGGCTCCATGCTTGCCCATGCCCGATCAAGTTCTTCGCTGATCAGTTTTTTTCGAACCCTTCCAGGAACGAAGGATTTTGTGAATTTTGCTACAAGCTTGTCTGCCATCCCAAGCAAAGCGGTAATGTTGTTGCTCGCCTGCAAGCTCATAAGCTTGCCGTGGTGATACCCGATCGAGTAGTAGTTGGTTGCCTCGATGTGGAGCACCGTGATGCGGTTCGTGGTTGAGCTGACAATGTTTGTCCACGCCCGACCATTCAGAACGTAGTCGGGTTTCGGTGGAATTGCCCGAGAGCGATAGCTGGAGAGACTATGAAGCCCGGCTCGATAGATTGCGGTACATCCAGAGACACAGAGTGTAATGATCATGACAGATAGGATCGAGAAACAGCGGGTAGCAGTCATACTTTAGTTGTTGTTATGTTGTTGGGTTGAGCACGAATCTGGGCACATACTACATTCACGTTTTTGTATTGTCAAAGTAGTTATAAGCTATTGGTTTTTATTGCTGTTAATTTTGAAAGCCCGTAAACCCCAACCCGTCGTAAATAATGACGGCATGGTGGATGATTGGACATATCTGATCTGCTATAATAGGCTTAACTTTTACATACATATGACCATTACCTTGAACAAGAAAAAATACGAGAATACGGTACTTTATCTCTGCCAAAAGCTGGGTGGTGAAGTTCGTGGTAAGAAGAAATTGGCGAAATTGCTCTATTTCGCTGATTTCGACTTTTATGAGAAATACCAGAAGTCTATCACCGGCGACACGTACCGGGCTTTGCCTATGGGACCATTTCCGATCACCCTTGAAGAAATGACCAGTGAGATGACAAAGAATAAAGAAATCGAGATTGATCATGTTCCGGTACGAGAGGGCTATAACGCTACCGAAATCTATAAATCATTGGTCAAACCGGATATGTCAGTGTTCAGCTCGGATGAGACAAATATGCTCGACCGCATTATCGTGAAGTACGGACACTTGAATGGCAAGCAACTTGAAGACCTCTCGCACGGCGAAGCCCCTTATGTTGGAACAAGGCCAGGAAACGAGATCTACTACGAATTATCATACTATCGAGATACTGATTTCAATGATATATGATTGGGATCCAGTACCATATCTCATTCGAGAAGGATGTTGCCGCACTTAAGCGGCGATTTGCTAAGTTTGAGGAAGCTTTAGGAATATTCGAGCGCTTGTGCCAAGAACAATTTCATCCAACACAGGCAAAACAAGTAATTGCACCTGCTAAGATTCATCGAATTAGCCAAAATGATTCCTATACTCTATGGAAAACTGAATTGGTCGTACCAAAGTCAGGCATTAGGCCAAACCAATATCCTCGCATGTGGTTCGCTGTCAAAGGAGCGATTGTCGTTTTTCTTTGCATTGCCACTCATATTGATAATTACAACGATGATGACATGAATCGATTAGCGGCCTCTCGCGTGACAGATTTTTTCTGAAAAAATTTTCGTGGTATAAGTGGTATGAGAAGACACAGTGCCCTCAGTAGGAATCGAACCTACATTGCAAGATCCGCAATCTTGCGTCCTATCCATTGAACGATGAGGGCGAAACGATAGATTTAGGATTTAAAAATTAAGATTTAAGATTGAGCAGTTGTAAGGTTTGCTCCCTTCTTTTTCACAATTCACAATTCACAATTCCTAATTCTTAAATCCTAAATCTTACTTCTTAAATCTCTTCCTAAATCTTCTTCAACGCAGCCATTACGCGAGACTTCGTGCGTGAAGCCGTATTGACCTTGATAAAATGAGTCTTCGCAGCCTTATCAAGTGCTTGGTAAATAGATGGCACGAGCTTCTGTGCCTCCACCTTATTCTTGGCAGATACGAGTTTGCGGAACTCTTTCATCTGCTTCTCAATAGTATTTTTGCGACGGAGGTTGAAAACACGCTTCTTCTTGGAAGCACGGAGAGCTTTGTGAGCTGATGAGGTTATAGGCATATGTGAAAGTAAGTTAACATAAAGTAGTGAGAAAGTAAAGAAATTAGCGTATAATACCGCCATGATCTCCCTTATACGTGGTCCTATAATTGAAATTGGCGACCGGTTCATGGTTATTGACGTACACGGCATTGGTTACAAGGTCTACGTAACAAATGACACGCTGAATGCAGCCAAAATTGGCACAGAATCAATTCTTTGGACTTATTTGGCTGTGCGAGAAGACGCTCTGGATCTATATGGATTCACTTCACCAAAAGAGAAAGCTTTCTTTGAGTTACTGATAAGCATCTCCGGTATTGGTCCCAAAGGTGCGCTAAATATTCTGTCACTTGTATCAGTTGATACTCTGATCAGTGCTATTAGAAGTGGGTCAGCTGCGCATCTAGTGAAAGTTTCCGGCATTGGCAAGAAAACCGCAGAAAAAATAGTCTTGGAATTGAAGGATAAGTTGGGTGGAATAGAAACTAGCAAGGAAATGTCAGCCGGCATGTCCAGCGACATGGATGCCATCGAGGCTCTACGAGCCCTTGGCTATGATGCTGACGAAGCACGCGAAGCACTGAAGAAAGTTTCTCCTGAAATATCTGATACTGGTAAAAAAGTTAAGGCGGCTTTGAAGGAATTGGGCAGATGATTCGCGCGACAAAAACCGCCCATTTAGGGGCAGTTGAAACTACATAACCCTACCAGAATATATTCTGTTCAATACTTCTAGAGTTTGTGGTCCAACTATACCGGTTATTTCCAATCCATTTTTCTTTTGAAAATCTTTGATGGCTTGCTCTGTGCATGGACCTATTCTGCCAGTTCTGGGGCAATCATTTTTGCTTCTGTTAGCTGGTGGATAAACTCTTTCAAACGAAAGTGCCGTTTGTAGAGCATAAATATCTGCAATGTTCTTTGAGTTTGGCGAGAGTGTCTCCTTCCAAGTGTATGGCAACATCAATGTATCATACGTTATCGCCAGATTTTTTAAACCATTTGGGTTAAAGAAATCTTCCAAACCAAGATAAGTCTGATATGCCAAATCTTTTAGTGCTAAGTCCCGTGCATCTGGATTTACAAATTGTGGTTCGTATATGTAACCATATTCAATTAACAAACTGGCGGCATCTGCCGTGTTATTGGCTCCAATAGCGATAAGTTCTCTTTCCGGCACAATGCCGTCAGACTCCCCGGGAAGATCACTGACTGGATTATATCTTTGTAATCGCTTGAATATAGACTCGGACACGGCTCGTGTGGACTTACTGTTGAAATATTGTTCTTCGGGAGTATAAATAGAAAAACCACTATATTTACCAGCAACTCTTTGGCCATGTCCAGGGTAATCATTGAGATGAATATGAATAGCTACATCAACAGCATTCTCATTTGACCATTTTGTAATACCATACAAACGATTGGCCACACCTGGGGGCGCATTATTGTGATAAACCTTGGGTGGTGGCAGAGGTAGTCCCATGGATATTTGTTGCACAGACTCTGCTTTATAATCTTTCTGCCATTCAACGATGGCCTTTTCGGAATTTTTGAAATATGCATCAAATACTGGATTCCAGGCAGCTTGACTGCGCGTAACCACAACTTCATATTTTCCACTTTCTTGGAGAAATCTTGCCAAATTATCTGCTATACCAACAACCAAATCACGTTCTTTGATATCTCCATATTCAGTTCCACCGAAATTTGGCTCATGACCAGGCACAATCACGACTTTTATTTTATTTTGTTGAGACGATTTATTCTGACTATTATATTTTTCCTGAAGTTGAGCAACTGTTCTTGGATTGTGTAGTACGACTGCAGCCAACTGACTGCCAATGCTCCTTATTTCAGCCACAATCAAATCTGCCTTGTCTGGATAATTAACTGCAAGCCAAGGAACAAGGAACAGACTGATCGCAACAGATAGAGCGATGTAATGGCGCATGAGAATATTATAGCAGATGGTAATAACGCCAGCATTATTATTTTTGAAATTACGGCAATAACTATCAACTATTAACTATTTACTATTAACTATTTACCATTCACCATTAACTATTCACCATCAACCATTTACTATTAACTATTTACTATTAACTATTTACCATTCACCATTAACTATTCACCATCAACCATTTACTATTAACCATTCACCATTTACTATAAACATATGCCCGAACTACCCGAAGTACAAACCACCGTAAACGGCCTAAACTCCACGATTACGGGATTGAAAATTACCGATGTTTGGTCTGATTATAGTAGTCCTTATTTCAAAGAGTCTGGAACCATCAAGGACCGAAAATATTTTAATTTGTTCA
>JBDKJM010000101.1:0-6648 GCA_039796555.1 Candidatus Parcubacteria bacterium
ATTTGGGCCGTTGACTTTTGAGATTTTTTTGCTCTATAATTAGGCTATTATGGTCAATATCACCATCCCAAAAACTTTCACAAGAGTCGGAGATCTAGTCCTTATTCCCAAGAGAGAACTAGAAGCCCTGATTAAGCGAGCCAATCTAGCTGTCAGCGAGAAAGATGTACTTCAATGGTCCAAGGAAGCCAGAGTTCTTAAACGTGCCAAGAAATTACCTCTTTTGACGTCCTTGCGGACCATATGATAATTTATTATCACCCTCGTTTTCAGAAATCCTTTCATCAACTCGATGAAAGGATTAGGGACCGAGCAAGAGACAAAGTTGAATTATTTCGGGCAAATCCTTTCGATAAGCGGCTGGATACTCATCATTTGCATGGGAAACTAAGACACCAATTAAGTTTTTCAGTCACGGCAAAAATCCGGATTCTTTTTGAATTTTACGGAAGCATGCATGATCAAGTGGTCTTTCTTGACATCGGTGATCATGATATTTACAGGTAACAATCGTTTCAGATTTAAGCATCTACAACCGCGCCCTCTCAGCCACCTAGGTCAAGCAGTTGTATAATTTGGGAAGGTAAGCTATATTAACTCCATGGAATATAATCAGAAAAATAAAAATGCGGTTACTAGCTTGGCTCAAAAGTATGACCTAGCCATGCTTGTTTTGTTTGGTTCTTATGCCGATAACACTATGACCAAACATAGTGATCTCGATTTCGCTTACTCCAAGCAAGTACCCCTTTCTTTTGATGACGAATTATCCTTGGGCGCAGAGCTGGGCAGGCTTTTCAAAAATGAAAATGTCGATGTTGTGCATCTCAACAAAACTTCGCCTGTTTTTATGTCTGAAATTATGAAAAAGGCTGTCCTCCTCTTTGCTAGGACACCAAATATATTTCCAAATGCTTTTTCTTACGCCATGAAGCGGATGCAAGAAAATAGATTTTTATATGATCTAAAATTGCAACGCTTGCGCGAGTATTACAATCTTTAACCCGAATTTCCATGCCTCTGGAAAAAGTTTTCATCGTCTCCAAAATAGAACGTCTCAAAGATAATCTTAGCAAGATTAAAAGTAAACTACTTTTGTCCGATCAAGAGATTTTGAGTTCGGCCGATCATCTAGCCTCTCTGGAGAGGTATTTTCAATTAGTGGTTGATTATGCTATTGATATTAATCATCATTTTATCAAAAATAAGGAACTAAATGTGCCGGATGATTTGCAAAGTACCTTTACCGTTCTTGGAGATAATGAGATCTTGACGAACGATTTTGCTGACAGGATTAGCCGATCTGTTGGACTAAGAAATCGTTTAGTCCATCAATATGAAGATGTTAAACCAGCCGTCTTTTTGGAACATTTAAGGAAAAACCTTGGAGACTACGAAGAATACGCAAGGCAAATTTTACGCCAAATTTAGGTAGAATTTAGAATGAAGAATTTGGAATTTAGAATAAGCGCAAGGTTTTCCTAAATTCTGTATTCTAATTTTCCCCTTGTTGCTGACCCAAAAAAATGCTACATTTCTCTCATGAACATCAAGAAACCACTCCTCATCGCTTTTGGTTCTCAGGTTTCCGGTCGAGCTACGCCGGCGTCTGATTTTGATTTTGGTGTCTATCTTGGACACCCCTTATCTCTTGATGATCGTGCCTTCTTTTCCGAATCTCTTGCAAATAGATTCCAGATCAATGAAGACAAAATTGATCTGATTGATTTGTTTTCCGTGTCGCCACTTTTGAAATTTGAAGCGGCCAGAGGCGGAAAACTTGTTGAGGGTGATCCGTCTGATTTTACGCGATTCAAAGTGCGTTCATTCAGGGAATATCAAGACACGGCCAAGTTCCGACGCCTCCGGGAGCGCAGCATCATGAAATCTCATGTCCAGTGATATTATCTTAAAAAAGTTAGAACAAATGCAAGGACTTATTGCGGAGTTGAAGGAACTTTTGGTATTGCCGTTTAGCGAGTTCAAGCAAAAGTTCACTACCGTTCGAACGGCCGAGCGAAATTTTCAGCTTTTAGTAGAATTAGCTAGTGATGTCAATGCTTATACGGTCGTTGACCTTGGCGGCGAGACACCTGATACCTATCGCGAATCATTTAGACAAATGTCCTCATTAGGTATTCTGGACGAAAAGCAGCTTCCTGATTTCGTGAAAAGCTCCAATCTAAGAAATATTTTGACCCACGAATATGATTTTGATGAAGATAATTTCATCTTTTATAAGTCGCTCAAGGAATTTGTTCCATTGTATGAGTCCTATCTTGATTCAATAAAAAAGCATCTGGCTTCTAGGTCTATCGGAATTAAGAATTGAAAATTTCTAAATTCTTCATTCTTAATTCTAGATTTCGCCTTATGTTTGCTTTTTGCCTCCCATCATGCTAGACTACTCCCTGTGTAAGTATCTCGTCCTTACGCTTTAAAGTTAACGTACGGGAGTTAAAAGAAACATGTCAAAGAGACTTTTCGTAGGCAGTCTTGCCTGGGGTACTACTGACCAGACCCTGAAGTCACACTTCGAACAGGCAGGTGCAGTAGAGAGCGCAAACGTTATCATGGACAAAATGTCCGGTCGTTCCAAGGGCTTCGGCTTTGTGGAAATGGCAGGTGACTCTGATGCCTCTACAGCTATCGAGAAACTAAATGGTTCAGAACTCGATGGCCGCAAGATTGTCGTATCAGAGGCTCGCCCAAAAGCGTAAGTACTCGAGTCAACTAATGAAAGGACCCTGAGCCGTAAGGCGAAGGGGTCTTTTCTCTTGTTGCCAGCGAGGCGAGACCTCGCTACAATGGTACTTATGCAAAAATCTAACAATAGTCGAGCACTCCCGATTATTTTGCTGGCAATATTTCTCGATCTGCTTAGTTACGGCATTCTCGTGCCAGTCATACCACAATTTTTTGCCAACCCAAACTCTGTCTACTATATGCTCTCGCCATCCACGCCTTTGTGGCATGGCTATATCATTCTCGGGTTCTTGATCGCTACTTACCCCATCATTCAGTTCTTTTCTGCGCCCATACTTGGACAATATTCCGACATTCATGGACGAAGACCAGTGCTTACTCTGGCTCTGGCAGGCACAGCTATATCTTTTTGCATATTTGCTATCGGCATCGCCGCTCGCAGTGTATTTCTCCTATTTTTCTCTCGCGCACTGGACGGCATAGTTGGTGGAAATATTTCTGTGGCACAGGCGGCCATTGCCGACCTGACCAAGCCCAAGGAGCGTGCCAAACATTTCGGTTTGATTGGTGCCGCATATGGTACGGGATTCATTATTGGTCCTGTTCTTGGCGGTATACTTTCTGATTCGAGTATTATTTCGTGGTTTGGTCTGACTGTGCCATTTTGGTTTGCGGCTATATTATCAGCTTTCAATGCTTGTCTAATTTACTTCTTTGTTGGCGAGACAAATACCAAACGTCGGGCCAGCATCGTTTCTTGGACTAAAAGCATTTATGACATTATCAAAGCATATGGAATGAAACGCTTGCGACCAATATTTGCTACCAACTTTTTTTTCAGTTCTGGCATTACCTTCATCGCGACATTTATCAGTGTTTATCTCATAGACAGGTTCCAGATGACCCAAATCGGTATTGGTTACTTCATCGGATATTCTGGTATTTGGATAGTGGTTTCGCAGGCATTCATAGTTCCATTTCTTGCACGTCGTTATGATGAAGTCAGCTTGCTTCGTATTTCTCTCATCGTCGGTTCAGCTGCCATTTTTGCCTTCTATCTTCCTAATTCAATATTAAGTTTGGGATTGGTTGGCGCTTGTTTTGCCTTGGTAAATGGCATCAGTGTGGCTTTGCTTCCTAGTCTGGCAAGTGTTCGCGCTCCAGAAAATATTCAAGGGGAGATTCTTGGTATTAACACCAGTGTTCAAGCTGTCGCACAGGCCGTGCCACCCATTCTTGCAGGATTCTTGGCCGCAACCATCGCGCCGTCAGCTCCAGTGTATATCGCAGGAGCGGCAGTTGGTCTTTCCTGGATTGTCTTTATGGCTTTTGTCAGAAGGGAGAAGTCTAGTTAATGTTCCTCCACCACTCTGAAACTGGTGCAGTCTTGATGATTTCCATTACTTGATCCAAGTCGTCGGTAATCTTGAAGATTTCTCGATCATAGCCCGAAATTGCTTCCTGCTCCTCCAACATTTTCTTATTTATAAAATTTAGCAAATCATTCCAGAAATTTGATCCAATAAGTATGACTGGCACCGAAGGTATTTTGCGAGTCTGAATCAAAGTAAGTGTACTGAATAGCTCGTCAAATGTACCAAAACCACCGGGAAAGAAAACGTAAGCCTCTGCCGCAAAAGATAACATAGTTTTGCGTGAAAAAAAGTAAGTGAATTGCATACGATCGTTGGCATAATGGTTGGTATTACTTTCGTGTGGCAGAAAAATACCTAGAGCTACTGCCTGCCCGCCGGCTTCGTGGGCACCTTTGTGAGCCGCTTCCATGATGCCAGGACCTCCACCAGTGACCACAGTATATTTGAGTTCCTTGGCTATCATACGTCCAAGTTCTTCAGCCGTTTTGTATTCATGGCTTTCTGGTTTTGCCCGAGCTGAACCGTAAACAGTTACTGACTTTGGGTATTTTCTCAAGAATTCAAAACCTTCCTTGAACTCTTTGTTGATTTCGTCAAGATGACGCTTGGTTGTATCAGCGTGAATGTCTCGGCGAGAGATTGGGGAATGTTCGCTTTGCATAATGTAATTATAGCATGGTACTGAACGTTATGTTATAATACAATTATTATGGCGACAAAAAATCAATTTACAGCTGTATATAAGAAGACCAAGAGCTGGTTTGTGGCTTGGATAGAAGAAATTCCTGGGGTCAATACCCAAGGTAAAACACTTAAAGAGGCGCGAGAAAATCTTCAAGAAGCACTCTTTCTGATTATAGAAGCAAACCGTCAATTTTCAAGATCTCAATTAAAGAAATCAAAAGTTTCACGTCGTGAGTTAATCAACATAACCATGTCCGCATAAAATGAAAAGGGTTGATTTTGTTAGACATCTTACTAGACAACACTGTAGTTTGTTTCGTGAAGGGTCCAAACATTCGATTTATGTCAACACTACAAATGGCAGGACATCTTCTGTACCAAGGCATACTGAAATAGATGTCTTTCTTGCGAAGAAAATATGCAAGGATCTAGGAATTCCGAAGAAATAATTAAATGATTAGATTTACTATCGAAACCAGTATCAAGGGTTCTAAAGGTCGTGCGGGTACCATAGATACCCCACACGGGAAAATTCAAACGCCAGCCTTTATTCCTGTTGGTACAAAAGCTACAGTAAAGTCGCTTACACCAGAACAAGTCAAATCACTTGGCGCAGATGCTATTCTTGCAAATACCTACCACCTATATTTACAGCCAGGTACAGAAGTTTTGAAAAAAGCTGGTGGACTAGGGAAATTTATGAACTGGTCTCACCCGACATTTACAGATTCGGGAGGATTCCAAGCGTTTTCTTTGGGTCCAGCATTTGGTCGAAGATTGGGAAAAATTGGCAAAGAAGAGAAGCCATCATTTTCTGATACGTCTTCTCTGCCCAACAATGATGGTGACGCTCAAGAAAATGAGGAATCAATAATGGCTCCAGCCAAAATTGATGATGATGGCGTAACATTCAAATCAGTAATTGATGGATCAACTCATCGCTTTACTCCCGAACGATCAATTGAAATCCAGCATGATATTGGTGCTGACATCATTTTTGCTTTTGACGAGTGTATCTCACCACAGGAATCTTACACACGGCAAAAAGCAGCAGTCGAAAGGACGCACAAGTGGGCGGAAAGGTGTCTTGAGAGGCACAAGGAGTTAAAGCACCCTAAGTACTCGGCCCTTTTCGGCATAATTCAAGGCGGTCGCTATGAAGACCTGCGTCGCGAGAGTGCTCGTACAATTGGCGCCATGAACTTTGACGGATTCGGTATTGGTGGTTCATTCGACAAAGAGGATATCGGCACCGCAGTTGGCTGGGTTTGTGAGGAATTACCTGAAAATAAACCGCGACATTTACTTGGCATAGGAGAACCAATAGATCTCATACTCGGCATTGAAAACGGTGTAGATACTTTTGACTGCGTTGCGCCTACGAGGATAGCCAGGAATGGAGCCGCGTACGTAAGTCAGCGAGGTTCCACCTCGCTAGACTTAGCGAGGTGGAACCTCGCTGAACCGGCCAAACACCCCGCAAACGGCCGCATCAACTTGCTCAACGCTCAATTTATTTCCGACTTCACTCCCATCGAAAGTGGCTGTGCCTGTTATACCTGCCAAAATTATACCAAGGCCTACCTCGCACACCTTTTCCGCGCCAAGGAAATGCTGGCCGCCACATTAACATCCATACACAACCTTTATTATCTGGTGAATCTGGTCAAAAATGCCAGAAAAGCCATAGTAGAAGGGAAATGGAATGAGTTCAAGGAGAAAACTTTTAAATAATGTTTTTTGCCACACATGAGTTCAAGGATGGCATTATTAAATAACTTTTTGTCCCCCTGAATTCATATCTCCTTCACCCTATAATCTCCAGGAGCTCTCTTTAACCACCACTCTAATTGTTCCGAATTAAGTAATCCTTCCTGCGCCC
>JBDKJM010000102.1:0-5481 GCA_039796555.1 Candidatus Parcubacteria bacterium
AGTAGATGCACCGGATCAGGTAAAAGTCACTAGAACAGTGGATGAAATGGGTGTACTTCTTACGCTCGAAGTTGGTGCAGTAGATATGGGCAAAATCATCGGTCGTCAGGGCAATACCGCAAAGGCCGTTCGTACTTTGCTTCGCGTTGTTGGCATGAAAAACAATAGTAGAGTGAATCTCAAAATAAATGAGCCAGTTGGTGGATTGAAATCACCAGAAAGAATGGGAACCACCACTCCATTGGTAACGCCAAATTCCAAGACAGTAGATGAGGCCATGGCTGATTTGAAGTTGGGATAGTGAGTATTCGGAGATTAGTAATTGGTGGAGCTATACTCAGGCCATGGATTTTTAATTATGACCACATTCCATCTCGTATCACTTTTTCCAGAAAGCACTGAATCATACCTGAATGCTTCGATTTTGAAGCGTGCACAGGAAAAAGGTCTAATTTCGATCAAATATTACAATCCACGTGAATATGTAGAGAGAAGTATAGAAGATGGAAAGCTTAAAAAAGTTCTTTCATATGCTGACAAGAGAGTAGATGATCGTCCGTACGGTGGAGGGCCTGGTATGGTCATTGAGGCTCTGCCGGTCATTAAAGCTATTGAAGCTGCTATGAATAGTGCCCAAGGCAAATTACGCAAGCTATTTCCCAAAAAGTTAGTGGCCAAGAAGAAAATTAAAATTATCTTCTTTAGCCCATCAGGTAAACAGTTTAGTAATAAAATAGCTGATACTCTCAAGAATTACACGGACATTATCTTTGTTTGTGGTAGATATGAAGGAATTGATGCAAGAGTAAAAAAGGTTTTTCCAATGCTGGACATTTCAGTTGGACCTTACGTTCTTACTGGTGGGGAACTGCCAGCTATGATCATGCTTGATACTATTACTCGTCGAATTAAGGGCGTACTCGGTGACGATCTATCTGTTGAAGAGGAAAGAGTTGCAAGTCCGGATGTTTATACTAGACCAGAAGTCATAGAGTATAAAAATAAGAAATACAGAGTACCAAAAATTCTTTTGAGTGGGCATCATGCAAAAATGGATAAGTGGAAGAGCTTGAAAATTAAAAGGAAGAAAAAAGCATAAACAAACACACCTATAAGAATATGTCAACTTGACGACCCAAACCACCCATGCTACACTGGTCACAACTTCGCAGATTGTGTTCTGCCGTGGTCTACCAAGACTCCTCGAATAATATTGGAGGAATCAAGGAAGATCCTTAGCGGAGGATTAGATAGGTTCATCATTAGTCCTACCAATTGCCTACATCATACTAAATTAGTGTGATCAATAACCGTTTATCCAAACGGTCATTTTGCTTGATTATTAAGTATCAATGAATTAAGAATTACAAATTATGAATGGATGCAGATGTGTTTATTCATAATTAATAATTCGTAATTCTTAATTCGTCTTCATTACCATGACCACATTCATTCGTCCGAAGAAATTTTTCTCTCGCTACCAGGCACCACTAGCGGAGATGCCGCACCTTGTTGAATCTCAACTGCTTTCTTTCAACAACCTCATAGAGCGTGGGATCAAAAATCTTCTGGACGAATTTTCTCCCATATCTGATTATGCTGGTAAGAAGTTTGACTTGTCCATTGGATCACCAGAATTGATGCCACCAAAGTTCAATGAGCACTATGCCAAGAACAACAAACTGAACTACGATGGTCAGATCAAGGTTAAAGTAACTCTCAAAAATAAATCTTTGAATGTGGTCAAAGAACAGGAGATGTTCCTTGCCGACATTCCACTAATGACGGATCATGGTACATTTATCATCAACGGTGTAGAGCGTGTGATCACTCCACAGCTCGCGCGTTCTTTCGGTATTTTCTTTACAGGCAATGAAGTTAAGGGCAAAAATTATTTCGGGGCAAAGATTATTCCAGCTCGTGGGGTCTGGATGGAAATTGAGACTGACACAGATGGCACTATTTATTGTCGTATTGACCGCAAGCGCAAGTTCCCAGTAACCTCACTTTTGCGTATTCTTGGGGCAGAAACCAATGCCGCTATCATCGATCTTTTCAAAGGTAATCCAGATGCAACAAAGATCATAGAAATGACTCTAGTCAAGGATCATGCCAAGACCAAGGATGAAGCCTTCATGGAAATACACAAGCGTTTGCGTGACGGCGATCTGGCAACTGCAGATAACGCACGCAATTTCGTCCAAGCACTTCTCAAAGCTGATCGATATGACATCAATCGTGTTGGTCGCTTTCGATTCAATAAGCGTTTCAATAAATCCATGGACGCGAAAGAACTAGAACGCCGTACCTTGTCCCTAGATGACATTGCAACTACTGTGGCTCACATCATAACATTGACCACAACTCCCGATGCACAGCCAGATGACATTGACCACCTAGGTTCTCGTCGCGTTCGTTATGTTGGAGAAATGCTCGAACAGCGTTTTCGACTCGGTTTGACACAAATGAAGCGTAATATTCAGGACAAGATGTCCACTGTAGAACCAGATGTGACTTTGCCTGTCTCATTTATTTATCCTCGCCCATTGCAGGCGCGCATAAAAGAATTTTTCACAACTAACCAACTGTCACAGTTCATGCTCCAGGAAAATGTTCTTGGGGAGATAGAACATTTGCGCACTCTGACAGCCCTCGGTCCTGGAGGTCTGTCTCGTGAACGTGCTGGTTTCGAAGTTCGTGACGTGCACCCATCTCACTATGGTCGTCTTTGTCCTATCCATACTCCAGAAGGTCCGAACATTGGTCTGGTTCTACGTCTGACCATGTACGCTCGTATCAATGATTTCGGCATGATAGAAACCCCATATGCCAAAGTCAAAGCAGGAAAAATCACCAGGGAAATTGTTTACATGAATGCTCTTGAAGAAGAGAACTTCCGTATTGCCCATGCCGCCACCCCGTTTGACGCATCAGGAAATATCACAGTTGATGAAGTAGAGGTCCGTATCAATGGCAAGCCGACCATGGCTCAAAAAAATGAGATTGACTATGTTGACGTGGCCAGTAACCAAGCTTTTTCAGTAGCTACATCTTTGATTCCTTTCGTTAATCATGATGACGCCAACCGTGCACTCATGGGATCCAACATGCAGAAGCAAGCTACGCCATGTCTCGTACCAGAAGCTCCGTTTGTCGCTACTGGACTAGAGGCCAAGGCAGTTGTTGATACAGGTCGTCTTGTTATTGCTCCAGAAGATGGAGAGATCACGGCTGTTGATGCCAAGAAAATTGTTCTTTCGACAAAGAAAGACAAGAAGTTTACTTATGAATTGGTACTTTTCTCACGAACCAACGGTTTCACAGCTTTCCATCAGCGCCCAATTGTTTCTGTAGGAGATAAGGTTAAGAAAGGTGCAGTTCTGGCGGATACTTCAACGTCAGACAATGGACAGATCGCACTCGGTCACAATGCACTCGTAGCTTTCATGTCGTGGTCTGGAAACAACTACGAGGACGCTATCATCCTTTCAGAACGTGTGGTCAAGAACAGTAAATGGAGTTCTATCAATATAGAAGAGTTTGTGGTGAATGTTCGTGATACCAAGCTCGGTCCTGAAGTTACAACCTGCGATATTCCTAATGTTGGTGAAGCTAAGCTCAAGAATTTGACTGAAGAAGGAATCATTCGCATTGGAGCAGAAGTCCGTCCCGGCGATATTCTGGTTGGAAAAATTTCTCCGAAAGGCGAGACACAGCTCACTCCAGAAGAGCGCTTGCTACGCTCGATCTTTGGTGAGAAGGCACGTGACGTGAAAGATACTTCAAAGCGTATGGAAAATGGTAAGCGCGGCCGTGTTATTTCAGTCAAGATTTTCTCAAGAGAAAGGGGAGACAAGTTGGAGTCAGGTATTATCAAGAAAATATACGTTGAGATAGCACAAGTTCGAAATATTTCAGTTGGAGACAAGATGGCTGGACGTCATGGTAACAAGGGTGTTATTTCACGCATTCTTCCAGAAGAAGATATGCCATATATGGAAGATGGAACTCCCGTTGATGTGATTCTGACACCACTCGGTGTGCCATCACGTATGAACCTTGGACAAATCTTGGAATTGCACCTTGGTCTGGCCGCCAATGCTCTCGGATATCAGGCCATCATTCCTCCTTTTGCTGGAGCCACAGACGCAGAGATCAAGGAAGAGTTGGTGAAGGCCGGTTTCGATGCCTCAGGCAAAATGAAACTTCGAGACGGTCGTACAGGTGAACATTTTGACAAGCCTATCGCCGTTGGTTACATGTACATCTTGAAACTTCACCACATGGTTGAGGACAAGATCCACATGCGTTCCATCGGTCCTTACTCGCTCATTACACAACAGCCTCTCGGTGGTAAGGCCCAAGGCGGAGGTCAGCGTTTCGGAGAAATGGAAGTCTGGGCATTACTTGGTCACGGATCAGCGCATACTCTACGTGAGATTCTCACGGTTAAGTCTGACGATATCATTGGTCGTTCTCAGACATTTGACGCCATAGTCAAAGGCGAACGTCCCCGCAGTCCAAATCTACCAGCCTCATTCAATGTTCTCTTGAAGACACTTCGTGGTCTGGCACTTAACGTTGAGCTTAATAATAAGAAGGTGGTCGAAGAGGAGTAATTAGCTTTAATCTCAAAACCCATGAAAAATAATTTTCAAAAAGGTTATGTGGTTCCTCTAGTCATTACTGCAGTTGTTTTGTTACTGGGTGGTGGCTACGTGTATTACAAGACACAGAATAAAAGTAATAGCAATTTAAATATAAGTCACTTTACTTACCCAGTTGGAGGAGAGACCTTCAACTCCGGTGAAGTTGTGCCAATAAGATGGACGGTTGATCCGAGCTACAAAACTGTTGAATTAAGTTTGGTCCCTGGAACACCAGACAAATGTTCAGATTACACAAATAATGGATCTATGGGTACCTGTAAAGTTTATGGTATTGGAAGTGTATCCAACACTGGTTCATATGATTGGATAGTTGGATCTGAAAAGGACATCAACAATGAGCCGGTTGAGTCAGGTGATTACATAATATCTATAAATCAGGAGAATATTGATGGCGATCTATTTAGTAAATATTTCAAAGTTAATAGCGCATACGGATCCTCTCGATCAGACTGGACATCATACGCTAGTAACAAATATGGATTCTCTCTCGATTATCCGAAGATCCTCAGTCTACAAAATACAGATGACTCGTTCACACTTTCTCACAAGGTCCCATACGCACATGGAAACTTCTGCGATATGAGAGGGGACGCCCAACCACTAACAGATTTAACTGACTTTAATCTCAATGGAAAGATAGTTAAAGCTTCACTTGAGAGCGTATTAAAATCCGAATACTTCTATAAGGATACGTTTGACCAAGCAACTGGTAAGCCAAAGTCCAATGCGGGCGTAAATAGCTTCTCTACAAACAATATTTCAGGATATGTTTATTCCTTTGGTGTAGAGGGATGCGGCCTAGATACATATT
>JBDKJM010000103.1:0-3171 GCA_039796555.1 Candidatus Parcubacteria bacterium
AATAAATTGTCGCAGGAACTCGCTGGTGACACGAACTTCCCCAATTATTCCTTACCAAAATCAGCAGAGGTCCCAAAAGTAACCCCAACCTCAAGAGTTGTTGAAGGTCTGTCACCACAAAATCCTAACAAAAAGAACCTGGACATATTCCTGTCAGAGGTTGAAAAAGCTTCAATCAAAAAAGGCCTGTCGACTGATGAAATAGCGCACATCAAAAGACGAATTATCGCCGATGTAGCTACAACAACCAATCTTATGAGCACTTTTGAGCAAGTTGTTCGTAATAGAGTGTCATTTATTCCAAAATCTTTCAGAAATACGTTTGCTGATATCGTCAAATCTTTTAAAGTTTCAATTTTTCCAAAATCTGTGCAGGCACAAGCCAGTGACGGTCTACCTTTTGGAGGAATAATTCTTTTTTCGTACTATTGTTCGTGTAGTCAAAATTGGCTGATCACAATTGATCCAGCCGTTTCCCCAACTATGCCAACAATGTTGTCTTACGAAACAGGTTCGCAAGCCTATCTCAATTACAATTTGCCCTTTGCACTTCTTATTTTGGGTAACTATGAACCTGGAGCAGGTTTCTGTATTTCTGAACCTGAATTAGATTGCGGAGTCAATATTCCTAGTCAGGGTTTGATTACACCAACAGTTGGTTCTTTCTAGTTTGATATTCAAAGGCCTGACCCTTAATAGCCGGCAATCGCAACCCACTCCTCAACAATCATATCCTCTGCCCTGATCTTGGGATCAAGACCAATTTTTTTCCAGATATTTTCAACTTTTTCTTTGCTGAAAATAGTCTCCAAATTTCTCATGGCGAATTTTCTTTTGTGAGCAAAACCAGCTTTTACTATCCTGAAAAACCCTTGTATATCAACGTTTTTTTGAGAAAACACAGAATCAGAAATATTGGTAATAGAAAGTATTGCTGAATCAACAGTTGGTGGAGGGGTGAATGCCACAGGCGAAACTTTTGCGATAATTTTTGGTGTGCCGAATGTCTTAACTGAAACAGACAAAATACTCTCTTTTTTGTCATGAGCGACTATTTTTTCCGCAACTTCTTTTTGAACTAGTAGTATCATACGCGATGGTCTTGGTCCATGTTCCAAGAATTTTTCTAGAATTGCTCCAGTTATGTAGTAAGGTATGTTGGCAACAATTAAGAATTGTGAATTGTGAATTATGAATTGTGAATCCATGGTTGAATCATCCAAAATATCACCCGCGATGATTTCCAATCGGTTTTCTTTGATATCAGCAAAAAAATCTTGTTCGAGCATAGCTATGGCACGATGGTCTTTTTCAACCGCCACAACTTTTGCACCAGCGTCTACAAGTGCTCGAGTCAAAAATCCAGTTCCTGGACCAATCTCTAGAACTGTTTCATCTTTTTTTATTTCCGCAGCAGCAATAATCTGTTCCAAAACATGTTTGGAGTTGAGAAAATGTTGCCCGAGAGATTTTTTTGCAAATAATTTCATCAAAAATCAATAAATATTGCCTTAGCGCCTGAAGGTTTTTCTGGTAGCCGTTCTTCTATCAGATCTTTCTCAATATCATCAATAAACTCCGATGGAATATTGACTCTCTGTGCCCCGTAAACTGTTCTTATTATTGTATGACTCAAATGTACCTTGTTTCTGGCGCGCGTCAATGCCACGTAGAATAGGCGACGTTCCTCCTCTTCCTCCCCCGGACTGATCCCAGCATCGTCTATATGCTTGAATGGGAATAAATCTTGTTCCATACCAGCAATGAAAACATGGTCAAATTCTAAGCCCTTTGAAGCATGAACCGTCATCAGTTTTACCGCATCCTGATCTTTTACCAAATCATCTTGATCACTAGCCAAGGCGGCGTTTTCTAGGAATTTCTCTATACCAGCTGTGGTAGTTTGTTCCAAAAACGGCCCAGAATTAACATCTGTAGAATCAAAGTTTGTGGTATTAGAAAACTCATCATATTGCGCGGCCACACTGACCAATTCCCTGATGTTAAGCAACCTTTCCTCGTCTTCCGCATCCCCACTCATCAACATTCTTTCCATACCACTCTCCTGAATAATAAATTTCACAGCCTCTGATGGCTTCTTTGTCGTAATTTCTGTACGTATGTCATCCAATAATTTCCAAAAACTATTTATTTTAATTTTCATTCCAGGAGGTAGTAGCTCGGCCTTGTTCATCATAATCTTTGCCACTGTAGCTTTGCCAATACCTCGTGTCGGAACATTGATTACTCGACCAATATCACCCCAAGATTCTTTGTTGAGTGCCGCACGTATGTATGAGAGCACGTCTTTCACCTCTTTTCTTTCAAAAAACCTAACACCAACCAGTTGATACGGAATATTTTTTTTGATGAAAGCCTCTTCAATGGCCCTGGATTGGAAGTTTGCACGATATAGCACAGCAATGTTTCTCGCTGGAGTCCCACCTTCTATCAAAGCGCGAGAAGTGTCGGCAATATTTCTAGCTTCATCAAGTTCAGTATATGATGCATTGAGAGCAATCTTCTCACCATCGGCATTGTCAGTAAACAAAGTCTTCTTTTTTCTCAAAACATTCTTTTCAATCACACTATTGGCCGCCGCCAAGATAGTTTTCGTTGAGCGATAGTTTTTTTCCAGGGCAATCACCGTGGCTTCGGGATAATCTTTCTCAAAGTGCAAGATATTTTCAATAGTAGCTCCCCTCCAGCTATAAATATTCTGATCGGCATCACCAACCACGCAAATATTTTTCTGATCATCAGCCAAATATTTCACAATCTGATACTGAACTCTATTTGTATCTTGGTATTCATCAACGTGAATATATTTCCAAATTTTTTGGTATCGTGAACGTACTTGTTCATTTTTAGCTAGTATTTGAGCCGTTTTTGCGAGTAGATCGTCAAAGTCTAGAGCTTTTTCTCTTGCCAGAATGATTTCATATTTTTCCCAAACTTGTACCACCAATTCTTCCATATAGCTCTTTGTTGAATCAAAATATTCAAGGCGACTAATGTTGTCACCCTTGGCGCGCGATATCATGTTTAATATTGTCCCAGGATCGAACTGTTTCGAATCAACAGAACATTCAGACATGGCTTCCTTGATGGCACGTTTGGAATCAGAGCGATCAAATATTGTAAAATGGCGTGTTAATCCAAATATCGCGG
>JBDKJM010000104.1:0-6714 GCA_039796555.1 Candidatus Parcubacteria bacterium
TGCCGCACCTTTTTCACCCATGTGCGAATAAGCTTTATCAGTGACCATTCTCCCTCTCGGTGTTCTTTCCAATAATCCCAACTGGATCAGATACGGCTCATAAACTTCTTCAATAGTAGCCTGTTCTTCCGACAGAGCGGCGGCAATAGTATTCAAACCGACAGGTCCGCCACCAAATTTTTTAATAATTACATTTAAAATTTCTCGATCTGCTCCGGTAAGACCAATAATGTCTACCCCGAGCATGTTTAATGCCTTCTCAACCACATCTTTTGTTAAAGTAGTTTTGTTTATTTGCGCGTAATCACGACAACGTTTTAGGTGATAGTTAGCCGTGCGGGGAGTGAATCTTGATCTCACAGCAATTTCTTTGATTGCATCGGGATGAATTTCAATATCAAGTATTTTGGCTGACCTCTTTATGATCTCGGCAATCTCATTATCAGAATAAAACTCGAGCTTGAAGACTCCACCAGAAAAACGAGACCGGAGTGGTGATGAGATCATGGCAATACGAGTAGTGGCCGCGATCAAGGTAAAAGGCGGTAGATCAAGTTGAATAGTTCTTGCCGACGGGCCTTTTCCAATGATGATGTCCAGTGTCCCAGATTCCATAGCAGGGTAAAGCACCTCCTCTATGGCTTTATTAAGACGGTGAATTTCGTCTATAAACAGGATGTCCCCAGCTGATAAGTTGGTGACTATGGATGCCAGATCACCCACCTTGAGTATGGCAGGGCCAGAAGTAACCTTCATTTGAGCCCCAGTTTCCTTGGAGATCAAATGTGCCAAAGTAGTTTTTCCCAGTCCTGGAGGACCATAGAAAAGTATGTGTTCAGGAGGGTGTTTGCGCTCTTTTGCGGCTGTGAGTAATATATGTAGGTTGTCTTTGATGTTTTTCTGCCCAATATACTCATTCCAACGCGCAGGTCTAAGGGTTTGGTCCAAGAAACCGACGTCTTTGTCATCAGATAGGGGGTTTTTAGCTGGTGTTGACATTTTGATAGAGATATGCTAGTATGGCGCCTGAATACTATCGGATTAAGAATTGTGAACCCCACTCTTCTTTCTATCGAGCTCGCGAACCTCTAAGCAATGGCCTTCCCAGGTTTGGGTATAGTGCTAAGGACATTATGGTTGTAACGTTTAGGCGTTACGTACTGAAATTATCCTCGGGACTATACCTCGCTTGATGCATCACGCATCGAGATATTGCTTAGAGATTTACGCGCTTGAATCATATTTTATCTATCAAGCATACTAACCTCACAGGCCGTAAAAAAGCAATAAAAAGTGGGGACAACAGATCCCCTAACGTACAATCTTGCTGTGTTCGTGGATGGTATTTTGGATAGATTTTTGCGCGTCAGCCAGTTGTCTTTGGTGAAGACTCTTTTCTCTCTGAATTTTAGCTATTTCTGACTTCAACTTTGCCGTTTCGGTAGTGTCATTGTATATTTCGTGGCGATCTTCCTCGATTTTCCTTTGTAATTGAGGCACTTCCTGACCGCGTTTCATAGCGTCCTCCTGCACAGTCTTTAATTTATCCTGCAATTCCTTTAATTCACGCAATTCTTTTTCCATCTCCACTTGAAGTTCCCTAATCATTTCGGAAGCATTCTTTTTTGTCTGCATAATGGTGTTTTATTTGTTAATTTTTAATCCGCTAATCTGTAAGTGAAATAACTCTCTCTAGTTCCTCTATAGAAGTCATACCCTTTAATACTTTCAGCATCCCATCTTGTTTCATGGTTAGAATTCCCTGATCTTGTGCGGCTACCCAAATCTCTCGCTCGCTTGGATTCATTTCCACAGCATCCTCGATTTTTTTATTGGTCAAAATTGCTTCATATATACCTACACGACCTTTAAAACCAGTTCCATTACACTTGTCACACCCCACTGATGTCCAAATCTTCGAACGATCTGCTGGAATAGCTGACTTATCCTCAATACTTGCAATAGTGGTCTCGATTTCTTTCTGATTTTCTCCTTCAACCACAATTTCTTTCTTGCAGGAAGTACAAAGTACACGTACCAAACGTTGCGCCATAGCTACGCGAATGGCAGAAGTTAAAACTTTGGAGTTAACACCAAGGTCTATTAGTCTTGGAAAAGTTCCGGCCGCGTCATTGGTGTGTAGAGTAGAGAAGACTAAGTGGCCAGTTAGGGCAGAATTGACGGCTATGTCAGCTGTTTCGTTGTCACGGATTTCACCTATCATAATGATGTCCGGATCTTGGCGAACTGTGGCACGTAGTCCTTCGGCAAAAGTATATCCCTTCTCATTTACTTGCGTTTGGACTATGCCAGGTAGGTGATACTCAATAGGGTCTTCAATGGTAACTATCTTAACTTTTGGATCCTTTATTTTTTTCAGAAATGAGTAAAGAGTGGTAGTTTTTCCTGAACCAGTCGGACCAGTGGTGAGGATCATGCCATCAGGACGGTCAATTTCTTTTAATAAAATGGCCAATAATTTCGGATTTATACCCAGGCTTTCCAGTGGAACATCAATAGATTTTGGATTGAGGAGACGCATCACAACAGATTCGTTATACGCACCAGGTAGAATGGAAGCACGAACTTCAATATCGCCAATAGGGAGGCGGATGCTGAAACGACCGTCTTGTGAATCCTTTTTGACATTGAGTTTCATTCCGGAAATGAGTTTTATGCGTGACAAAATCAGTCCATAAGTTTCAATATCAAAGTGCATGACTTCTTGTAACACACCATCCAAACGATATCGGAGTTGAACATACGCTTCCTCTGGTTCAAAGTGTATGTCCGAAGCATCTATTGCTAGTGCTCCAGCTACAACAGTTTCCAATATGCGCGAGATTCTATAACTTTTCTTGGCAGAAATAGTGTTTTGCAATATGGAAATAATAGCTGGCAAACTTTTTGTTTTCTCGATAATGGCGGCTATTTCTTCGCTTGAAATCTCAAGTGAACCAGCCTTACTCTCATAAGCGAAAGAAAGACCCTTATACATTTTCCAAGCTTTCTCGAGACTTTGTGTAGAAGAAATATAAATTTCTGGCTGATAACCTTTTGTTTTCAGGTCTGCGATGATGCCTTGAGTTTTCTCGTCCTGTGGGTTACGTGCCGCCACCTTAACTTTTTTATCTATGAGTGCATAAGCGGCCAGTTTATTGGCCAAAGCAGTTTCTTCTGGAATGAGTCGGAGCGCGTCAGTGTTGACTGGCGTTCCAAGCAGATTGACGTATTCAACACCGTATTTTGCTGAAAGTATCTGTACAAGATCTTCTTCTTCCTTGTGTAGAAGTTCGTTCAGTTTTCTTTTTTGTTTGTCTTCGTCAAATTGGAGAGTCATTGGTAGATATTATAACTTAAGTAGGGGAGGTTGAATATGTGGTTGATTCAAAGCTGGGGCAGCTCGATCGTATTCGTAAGCTTGGTGGATAATGTTTATTCCTCTAGACACAAAAAAATTTCGCAAAATTTTTTCTAGTCCTCGGAAATTTTTTGCTAAAAATTTCCTGCGGATGTCCCTCGAAACAAACATTATCCACCAAGCTTATCTGTTATCAAGTTCTAACTTGACTTACGTGACATAACTATGTTATAATGCCGTCGAATGGACACTGTGGAATGAATCTGCAAGTCCAAGAGTTGCTTTATGAAAACCAAAACGTTAGTTGCCGTAATGGTGGCCTGCGTCTTTTGCGCAGTGGCGGAAGAAGTCACCCCGGGAGTGACCATCACCTGGTCAAAGTCTGGGGGCACGGATGTGGTTGAAACCGTGACCCCTCAAATTCAATGGGGGCGCCAAGCCCCAAAGAAGAGTACAAAGGTCACAGTCGTGGGGACCAATTCGGTCACTGCCACGATCAGCACAACGGAGACGCCCGCCATTCAATGGTCCAAAGGGCCAAGTGTCGAAATCCGTAGAAAAGTGCAAAATGCCAGCGGCACTGTTTATGTTGCGCCCCAACCGGGAGTGGTTATTGTGGAGAATGGACCAGGGTATCCTTGGGACAGTCTGCTATACATTCCTATTCCCGGGCAAAGCCCTGAGTACACGGTTGCGTCTACGTACGTGACTGCGCCAGCGGCTTACGTCATTGAGCGCCAGGTTGCACAACGGCCGGTTGTGATTGAGACAATGCCAGTGGTTAGTCCACCAGTGCTCTTGGAAAGAGGGCCGTACTACCAAAACTACGGACTCGGCTCGTATTATCCGTACCGTGGATCCTACTACGGATCACAGGGCTACGCCCTCTATAACTATCCGTTTCTAGGAGTCGGACTTAGCGCCTCGTTCGACTTTCGTGGAGGGGGTGGCTACTATCCGCCCTACTGGGAGGTGAGCAATCGTAGGATTGAAAGGGGTCACATGAATGACACCTGGAGAAACTACACTGGCCACGGCCAAGGCCACCATCGCAGGTAGACAAGTGCAGAATCACGTGACCGCACCCAAGGTTGGGGGCGGTCACTTTTTGTATGTTATAGTAACTTCATGAAAACCTACGTCTCACATTCTTTGGAAGAGACATCCAATTTTGCCCGAGAATGGCTTGAAAGACTATCAACTAATTCATCACAGGGCGGAGGTGCAATAGTCACTGGTCTATCCGGTCATCTCGGGGCTGGCAAAACTGCATTTGTTAAAGCTTTGGCAAAACATTTGGGAATAACAGAAGAAATAACTAGCCCAACTTTTGTCATCATGAAAATATATCCAACAAAAAATGATCTGTGGAAGAATTTAATTCATATTGATGCATACAGACTGGAATCAAGAAAAGAATTTAATATACTAGGTTTTGATAAATTAGTTGCAGACAAAAATAATTTAATAGTTGTTGAATGGCCAGAAAATGTTAGAGAAGTGTTTAATGGAATTACTGGTTACCGCCAAATTAATTTCAAAATTGACGACACAGATCAAGCCAAAGAAGGAGAAAGTCAGAGAATAATTACGGAAGGGTAAGCGGTTCTACAATAGTGTACAATTGAATTATGACAAAGAAGCTGAACACAAAACGTCTGATACTTCTCGATGCACACGCTATATTGCACCGGGCTTATCATGCTCTGCCAAATTTTTCTACCAAGAAGGGCGAACCAACTGGAGCTCTATACGGACTCTCGGCCATGATTATCAGTATTGTAGAAAATTTGAAGCCAGACTATCTGGTAGCCTGCTATGATCTCAAAGGCCCAACTTACCGTCATGAAGTTTACAAGGAATATAAAGCACATAGAAAAGAGATAGATGAGTTACTGGTGGCGCAGATGGGCAGATCGAGAGAAATTTTCACCGCCTTAAATATTCCTATATACGACAAGCAAGGATTCGAGGCAGATGATATGTTGGGGACGATAGTGGAGCAGGTTACAGGTAGTGGGGGGGAAAGCAAAGATCAAAAAGCAAAGAGCAAAGATAAGAAGAAAAAACAAAAAGATTCCAAAGATACGAATCAAAATTCAAACATTGAAATTATAATTGCTTCTGGTGACATGGACACTCTACAACTGGTCAAAGGGGAGGAGGTCAAAGTTTATACTTTCAAAAAAGGGATTAAAGACACGATTATTTATGATGAGAAAACAGTCAAAGAACGATTTGGATTCGGCCCAGAACTAGTCGCTGATTACAAAGGACTTCGCGGTGATCCGTCAGATAACATCATTGGCGTAAAAGGTATTGGTGAGAAAACAGCCACCACTTTGATCAAAACTTTCGGGACAATTGAGAATATGTATGAGGAATTAGAAGCGGGTAAGGAAAATAAGTTTTTGAATGTCGGCATAACACCACGCATTGTTCAGTTGTTAAAAGACAATAAGGAGGAAGCAGAGTTCAGTAAAATGTTGGCCACTATCAGGCGTGATGCCCCTATTACCTTCAAGTTGCCAGAAAAGACTTTCAAAGAGAGTTTAGACATAAAAAAGGTTACTAAGCTGTGGATGGAACTGGAATTTCGTTCTTTGGTTCAAAGGTTGCAGAAGGTGGTGGGCGAGGGCGCAGCAATAAGCGTTGCGAGCCCTATTACCACCAAAGGTAAGACCGCGGGAGAACTGTCCTCCAAGATGGAGCCAAATGAAACCTCTGGCACACTATTCAATTCGTCGTCCAGAAATGGAGAAGCCAATAATAATTCCCCATCTTCCAACTCTGCACAAGATTTACTGGAAACCACCACTGCTCTTTGGCTGGTAAATTCTAACCTCACAAATCCAACACTCGAAGACGCTCTTAATTTTGCAAACACAGATGTATACGAAGAAGCCAAAAAATCAATTCTCAATGAACTAGATAAGAGGAATTTGAGGAAACTTTATGAAACTATAGAACTCCCACTTATCCCTATCACAGAAAAAATGGAGAAACGTGGCATTAAAGTAGATGATATTCTGCTCAAAGAATTATCCAGAAAATATCACGCTGAAGTTACACGTTTGGAAAAGGAGATTTGGAAACTTGCTGGCACGGAATTCAATATCAATTCGCCAAAGCAGTTAGGCGAGGTGCTTTTTGACAAGCTCAATTTAACGGCCAAAAATATGAAGAAAACAGCTGGTGGCGCTAGGTCTACCAAAGAGTCTGAACTAGAAAAATTGCGAGACATGCACCCGATAGTGCCGATGATTTTCGAATATCGTGAGCTGACCAAACTCCTTTCAACTTATATTGATGCCATACCTCCACTTATTGATAAAGATAAGCGCCTGCATTCA
>JBDKJM010000105.1:0-4889 GCA_039796555.1 Candidatus Parcubacteria bacterium
CTAGACTAGCAAAACTGGAATTACTCAAAAAAGCAGGTATGGAAGCATATCCTGCCATAGTTCCTCGTGATCATTGCTTGAAGGACGCGCGTGCTAATTTCCCAGAATATGAGAAGTCACAAAAGGTTGTTAATCTTGCAGGGAGAATCATGGCCATTCGTGGTCAGGGCGCAATTCTTTTTGCCGTTCTTGATGATGGTAAAGCTACACTACAAGCAGTCATAAAAAAGGATGTTTTAAGCACAGAATTATTTGATCTATTTACTAACGCAGTGGATATTGGCGATATTATAAGTGTCACTGGCACATGTTTTACGACCAACAGGGGAGAACAAAGTCTCCTGGTAAAGTCCTGGACAATGGCGGCAAAATCACTTTTACCTTTGCCAGAAAAGTGGCATGGCTTGGTAGATCCGGATGAAAAATTTAGGAAGAGGTATCTGGATTTTATTATGACGCCAGAGTTACGAGATATTTTTCTCAAGAAGGCAAAATTTTGGAATGTCACTAGACAATTTTTGAATGATAATGGGTTCCTAGAAGTTGAAACACCAACTCTGGAAACAACAACCGGAGGTGCAGAAGCTACACCTTTTAGAACTCACCATAATGACTACGACCTGGACGTTTTTCTGCGCATTTCAGTTGGTGAGTTATGGCAAAAGAGATTGATGTCTGGCGGATTCCAAAAAACTTTTGAGATAGGCCGTGTTTATCGTAATGAAGGTACAAGCCCGGAACACGCACAGGAGTTTACCAATATGGAGTTCTATTGGTCATATGCCGACTATAATGATGGCATGAAATTAGTCCAGGAAATGTATCGAAAGATTGCGACAGAAGTTTTTGGTACTAGCAAATTCACCACCCGCGGACACACTTTTGATCTCAATGATGACTGGAAAAGCATAGATTATGCTGATGAGATCAAGAGACAGGCTGGTATTAACATTGAAACAACTTCGGAAAAGGAGATGATGAAAAAGCTGGATGAACTCAAAGTCAAGTATGATGGCACCAATCGCGAACGGCTAACAGATACTCTTTGGAAATACTGCCGAAAAAATATCCCTGGTCCAGCATTTTTAATAAATCATCCTGTACTCGTTGCACCACTTGCAAAAAGTGTTCCTGGTAAAATGGTCGTACAAATGTTCCAGCCTATCTTGGCGGGTAGCGAACTTGGTCGTGGTTATTCAGAACTCAATGACCCTGTTGATCAGGCTAGTCGTTTTGCAGAACAGCAGAAACTGATCGATAAAGGAGATACTGAAGCCATGATGCCAGATCATGAGTTTGTCGAAATGCTAGAGCATGGTATGCCCCCTACATGCGGTTTTGGTTTCGGAGAAAGACTATTTGCATTTCTTATAGATAAACCCCTACGCGAAACACAGATGTTTCCGTTAATGAAGCCTAAGAAATAGACGTGGCCTGATTGTGCATCATTCAATATAATTATTATTCGGCCAACAAAAAAGGTCCGGATGCGCTTTGCATTGCTGCTAGGCGCACCGGACCAAAATGGAAGAGTTCCCAAATTATTCTAGAAGATGTGTCAAATTTGTTTCATTTTCTTTGAAGTTTTTTTGTTTTCTGTTAATCTAACACCATGTCACTTTCAATCGGGATTGTTGGTCTCCCAAATGTTGGTAAATCAACGCTCTTTAATGCACTTACAAGAAAAAGTGTGTTAGTTGCTAACTATCCGTTTGCCACCATTGATCCTTCAGTCGGAGTAGTTGTGGTACCAGATGATCGCTTGTGGAAACTCTCTACATTTTCAAAGTCGGCAAAGACCATTCCTGCTGCTGTTGAATTTGTAGATATCGCTGGATTAGTAAAAGGTGCTTCAGCAGGCGAGGGACTAGGCAACCAATTCCTAACAAACATTCGTGAGACGGACGCCATAGCGGAAGTTGTACGCATATTTGAAGATGATAACATTATTCATGTTGATGGCAAGATCAATCCGCTCAAAGATATTGAAGTTATCAACTTGGAACTGATTCTTGCAGATTTGCAAACTGTTACCAAGCGCGGACAGAACTTAACCAAAGAAGTAAGGGCAGGCAAGAAAGAAGCTATCATTGAAGCCGGCTTGATTGAAAAGATTAAAACAGCTCTGGAAGCAGGGAAGCTGGCGTCCTCTGTGCAGGCTGACGAATTTGAGCGGCCTTTTTTGCAACACCTGCATTTACTGACATCAAAGCCATTTATGTATGTGCTCAATAAGAAATCTGGTGGAAAGAATTTGGATGAGGTTGCACAAGGTCAGGCTATAGACGATCGCTATGTGGCCTTGATGAATTTTTTTAAGGAAAATAATGCCAGTTGGGTGATCGTGGATGCGGGTATTGAACAGGAGCTCAAAGACATGAATGATTCAGAAAAGAAGGAGATGCGAGAAGGTTTGGGGGCAAAGGAGGATGGTATAGATAATTTGATTAAAAAAGGTTATGAACTGCTGGACCTCATTACTTACTTCACAACCGGTGAGGACGAAACTCGCGCCTGGACTATTCATAGAGGTTGGACAGCGCCAGAGGCTGGTACTGCCATTCACGGTGACTTCAAGGACAAATTCATTCGTGCGGAAGTTATTGAATGGGATAAATTATTGAGTTCTGGTTCTTATGGTAGTGCCAGGGAAAAAGGATTGATCCGGACTGAAGGGAAAGAGTATGTGGTCAAGGATGGGGATGTGATGGAGTTTAAGGTATAGTTTACAGTTTACTGTAAACTGTAAACCTGCTATAATATAGCCCATGGAATCGACAGCGGACAAACTGATTGAATACGTGAGATCTAAGAGGCAGGTCACTGCTACTGAACTTTCTGATTATCTTGGAATTAGTCGTCAGGCGGTCCATAAACAGATCAATAGACTAAAGAAAGATCAAGTAATCTATAAAATAGGCAGAGCGCCTAGGGTTTTTTACTTGCTTGCAGAAGAGAAAAAACGAGCTGATACCGTTCATATTGATTCCAGTCTCAAGAAACTTATCGGTGAAAACTTTTTGATAATCACTCCTTCTGGAAAAAAAGAAGAGGGATTTCAAGGATTCGTATATTGGTGTAATAAACAGAAATTACCAATCGAAAAAACAGCTTTGGAATACGGACAGACTTTTAAGAAATATCTTCCTTATAAGAAGGATGGACTTATTGATGGCATGTATAAAATCAAAAATACTTTTAACCAGATATTTGTTGACAAGCTTTTTTATCTCGATTTTTATGCCATTGAACGATTCGGCAAGACTAAGCTCGGTCAAATCCTCCTTTATGCAAAACAAAGTCAGGACAGAGGTCTTATCAAAGAACTGGTTGATCAAATAAAACCAAAAATCTCCTCTCTCATTGAACAATTTCAGATAGATGCCGTTGGATATATCCCTCCGACGGTCAAGCGTGAGATCCAACTCATGAAAGAACTTGAAAGGCAACTCAATCTGCCTGTTCCTACTATCAATCTAGTGAAAGTGAAAACCCAGGTGGCTGTTCCCCAGAAGACACTCAATAAACTTGAGGATCGTGTTGAGAATGCCAAGAACACAATCATTGTTGATGATGCTAAAAGATATAAAACCATTCTCCTCATAGATGATGCTCTTGGTTCAGGTGCTACACTGAACGAGACAGCTCAAAAAATAAAGAACCAAAATCTAGCTCGAACTGTTATCGGTCTTGCTATTACTGGCAGCTTTAGTGGATTTGAAGTTATCAGTGAAGTCTAACTGAAGGGAAGGAGTATGTGGTTAAAGATGGGGATGTGATGGAGTTTAAGATCACTTGACCCCAACTCCTCCGCATGCTACTATTTGACACGGTTCAGCAACGTGTGTTGTTGTAATCTTTTTCCAGTATGTAGCTAAATGAGTAGTCAACCTAACCAAGGAGTTAAATTCAGATGAGAAGTTCAAGTAGTCGCCAGAGATGGCAAAGAGAAAAAGACTCGTTCAGCTTTTCACACGAGCCAATTGCGCACAGGAATATCGAAAGTGCTCGTAAGGATCAATGGATGCGCGGAGTCGTCCTCATCCTGGTCTCACTCGCTGTCGCTTACTCAATGTGGGTCGCATTCTCGCATTGAACCGCTAAGTCTGCCTCTTAATCGTTTGTCGTCCCAACATGGACGACTTTTTTGTAAAAACATCCCATTTGCGCTATGATTTGACGCATGAAGAAGGACTACGACCACAAGAAAGTTGAAGCCAAATGGCAGAAATATTGGGCTTCAAAGAAACTTTTTGAAGCCAAAGATAATTCAAATAAAAAGAAATTTTATCCTCTGATCGAATTTCCATATCCATCGGGCGATGGTATGCACGTCGGACATATTCGAAGTAATACAGCCATGGACGTTATTGCTCGAAAGCGACGAGCCGAAGGTTTAGAAGTTTTATATCCCATGGGTTGGGACGCCTTCGGACTTCCAACAGAAAATTATGCCATTAAAACTGGTATCCATCCTGAAATTGTGACAAAGAAAAATACAGATACGTTCAGGAGACAATTAAAGGCCCTCGGTTTTTCTTTTGATTGGTCAAGAGAAATAAATACAACTGACCCAGCATACTATAAATGGACGCAGTGGATTTTCTTGCAACTTTTGAAAAAAGGTTTGGCATACAAGAAGAAAATGACTATAAACTGGTGCCCAAAGGACTTGATCGGTCTTGCGAATGAAGAGGTCGTTAATGGTTGTTGCGAGAGATGTGGTACACCAGTTGAGCAGAAAGAGAAAGAACAGTGGCTGTTGGGTATTACGAAGTATGCGGAGAGGTTGGATAAAGATCTGGACAAGACTGAATTTCTAGAAAAAATTAAGATTCAACAGAGGAACTGGATCGGTAAAAGCGAAGGTGCAGAAATTGAATTTCGAC
>JBDKJM010000106.1:0-6237 GCA_039796555.1 Candidatus Parcubacteria bacterium
CTAAAGATAAAAGTTGAAAGACGCAAGTGGTAATATTGGCAGGGTATGATATGTTACTGCCATGTCTATTTTCTCAGTAATAGGGACTCCCATTGGTAATCTCGAAGATATCACACTTCGAGCTTTGAAGGTTATGATGAACGCCGACTTGATTCTGTGTGAAGACACACGTGTGACAAAAAAACTTCTTGATAGGCACAGTATCAAGAAACCAACACTTTCATATCATACCCACAGCAAACTTTCACGAGTTGATGAAATTATCCAATATTTGAAAGAGGGTAAAAATCTAGCACTGCTTTCTGATGCGGGCACACCAGGCATATCTGACCCTGGTTCGGAGTTGCTAAAAAGAATTCGCCAGGAGCTACAAAATGAAATCAATACAGGAGAAATCAAAATAGAAGCCATACCTGGCCCCTCGGCAATCACATCTGCACTTTCTATTGCGGGGGTTCCATGCGCCGATTTTACATTTCTAGGTTTTCTACCGCACAAAAAAGGCAGGGAGACATTATTCAAGGAAATTGCTAGCTCAGACAGAACAACGGTTTTTTATGAGTCGCCACACCGTATCATGAAGACATTGGAAAGTCTGGAAGAACATTTGGATGGAAATGACAAACTAAAGTCAAGATCTTTTATGAAAAAAGTTACCGTATGTCGTGAACTTACTAAAGTATTTGAAGAGCTTGTACAAGGTACACCAAAAGAGGTCAAAAATTATTTTGAAGAACACGCGGACAAAGTTAGAGGGGAGTTCGTAGTTATTGTTAGTGATTGGGCATAGACATATTAGCAATCAATCGCGGATATTTGTAGAAAAATTATACATAAAAAACCGCGCAAATCTTTGAGGAAATGGCGGGTTGTTTTACCTGGCGAGTTTCTTCATTTATCTCCAGAAATTAGTGTCTCGATGACAAGGTTGTCTATGGCAGACGACGTCAAAGTTATTTCGTCGCCCAGTCCAGATTTGAATCGAAGACCATCCTTTGGATTTTCTCCGTTTTGTAAGCAAGACTCAAAAGTGAATTTACATTCCAATCTCTTGTCGACAACGCGCCACTTGATCTCTGCATCGCTAGGCATAACTCGCACGATCGGTGCGATGGTCAACTTCAATGTTTGTTTCTCCATTGTGGCCGAGACAATGGGACCAGTGTATATATCTCCCGAGTTCGTATGAAGCCAACAGTATCCGTATGGCTTCAAGTTCGCTGTGCTTGTAGTCATACTTCCTTTCCGGTTCACATGAACCTCTTCTAGCGCAATCATAGCACTTTGCGCTATACTATCAACATGTCAAAAAAACAATTACTTATACTGATCGGTATCTGGATCATTATATATTTATTCCTTGGTTTTCCTTCAACCTGGGATAAGATTTTTTCAGTGGCAGTTGGCCTCCTGATTATTGTTATTGCATTCAAGTCAAAATCAACGAATACTTCGAATACGGCTGAACCTGTTCCATATATAGAACACAAAAACACTTCAAAACCATTCACCACCTCATTATCTTCTGACTCTGAAGTGCAAAGTAATTCTTCTGTTATTACAAATCCTGATTCAACCCACACTTCATGATGCGACTTCGGCGCCAGTTTGGGTCCACTCTCACGGCGCTCATTATTGTTGCAGGATTTTTAATCACAATTTTGACAGTCTTTGCCATCTGGTCTATGTCCGTTGGACATATTGACTATGCTGTCTCTTCTCCCAATTCTTTATCAGCTATTGATCCAATTCTTCCACTTGCAACATCAACTCCACTCGAGGCTAGTTCGACTCCTAAATTTGTCCCCACTCACACCACAACTCCAAATCCTCTCAAGGCGGTTTATTTTACCAGTTGGGCTGCTGGCAACCAGCGATTTCGAGAACAACTATTTGATCTGGTGGAGACAACAGAAATAAATGCGGTAGTTATAGATGTCAAAGATTATAGCGGTCACATCAGTTTTCTAGTTGAGGACCCTTTGCTCAAAGAAACTGGCGCGGCAGAAAAAAGAATTCCAGACATCAAAGAATTTATTGGCGAACTTCACGATAGAGGTGTCTACGTAATAGCGCGCATCTCATCCTTTCAGGATTCTTACCTGATCAAAGTTCATCCAGAATGGGCTGTCAAAACCAATGATGGCAATGTTTGGCAGGATTACAAAGGAGTTAAGTGGTTAGACGCTGGTGCTAAACCAGTTTGGGAATACTTGGTAGCCATCGGTAAAGAGGCATACGCTGTCGGTTTTGATGAATTGAATTTTGACTACATTCGTTTCCCATCTGATGGCAATTTGAAAGATATTGTATATTCATGGGGCGCAGGCCGCAGTCGTCAGCAAGTTTTGAAAGATTTTTTTACCTATCTACATGAGACTTTTGGTTCACTGGACATACCGATCTCGGCGGATTTATTTGGTCTGACTACAAGTGCCGAAGATGATTTGGGAATCGGTCAGATTTTGGAATATGCGCTCAATTCGTTTGATTATGTTGCTCCCATGGTCTATCCATCCCACTTCGGACCTGGTTTTAATGGGTATCAAAAACCAGCACAATTTCCATACGAAGTCGTTAAATATTCTATGGATCACGCAGTTATCAAAGCACAGTCAACCACTACGCAATTAAAATGGCTGGGAGAAGAGCCCATTGCTTCTACCACGCCGCAACTGTATACGAAGGGAACAATAGACAAAAACAAATTGCGACCATGGTTACAGGCGTTTGATCTTGGTGCAATATATACGCCTGAAATGGTGCGAAAGCAAATCCAAGCAACTTATGATGCAGGACTCACGAGCTGGATGTTGTGGAATGCAGGCAGTATGTATCAAAAAGAAGCGCTGTTGGCTAAGTGATTATTCAGCGAGATGTAGCGAGGTCTCGCCTCGTGTAGATTCAAGAATATAATGCAACACCTGTTGCGTTAAAGAATACCTCAACTGGAGTTAATCCGCCATGTCTCTTGCGTGGACGGGTATTGATCAGATACTCTGCTCGTTCAAGCTCTTTGTCGGTCACCTTGTTCCAATCTGTTTTCTTTGGAAAGAATCTTCTAATCAGCCCATTCGTATTTTCAGGGATAATACCCGCCAGTGGCGGGTATTTTACTGAGATCTGAAGCTTCTTTTTATAACTTCGTTATACTGACTTGTGCGCTTCCCACATTACCAGAAGGATCATAAGCTTTTGCCGTAACCGTGTGTCCACCCGCAGGTATAGTACTGAGTGAAACACTGGTTGAGCAGGAAGTAGCTTTTTTGGTACACGTCTTTACTAATTTTGTATCTAAATATAGCTCCATTTTCGATACACCTTCTGAATCACTAGAGTTGGCCGATATTAACAAGCTACCCTTCTTTGAATTGACGAAGGAACTATTGTTTACTGGGCTAGTAATATTAACTATTGGATTGGAAGATGCTCTGTTGAACACATAATACGTTGTCATTGCCGAACCAGTTCTAGTACTATCTGCATTGCCTGTTGCCTTAACTGTAAAGGCGATGACGGTGTTTGGATAACTTGATGGTGAGGTGACGCCTATCTTCAAGTTTGCCGTTGATCCAGGGGCCACCATGACCTGAGTAGAGGCAGGGAAGGCGGAAAATCCTGCAGGAAGATCTGGTGTATTTACTGTAAACGTAGAGTCTGGGCAGCTAGTTGTATCATGGTTACCAACTACGACATCATAGGTAATGGTCGCCCCGGCAGTTGCTATTGGGTTGAAATTGAGAACATCGACTGTAGGATTTGATCTTATACAAACTCCTGGAACAAACTCCACGTTCACGGTAGCTGCCGTAGGCGTGTGGTTCGTTTGAGTTATTCTGATTCCGTTGATGGCGTCGTAAAAAACACTGTTTCCACTCCCTGCAGGCAGACTGCTATCTACCAAAGATGAGTTATTGAGCTGACCATCTGCAGGAGTATTGTCAAGGCGTACAGTATTCAAAGCTACATTATCAATCACGTTTGAAGGCCAAATGGTCAATCCAACACCACCAGTGACACCAGGTGGAAGTGTCTTATCAACACCTACAGGCTGTCTATACTCAACATAGTAATAACTATTCCCTGTCGTCGGATTGTAAGAATTTGATTTGAGTATTTTCAAGACCTGCGGAATCGTTGCTGGCAATTCGAGAGGAGCGATAGTGTAAGTACCATTTGTGGTCACTGTCTGTACACGTGCAGTAGGAACCCAAGTCTGTTCAACTTTGTGTGCACCGTTCTGGGTAAAGCCATAGGTTGCATATCCCATGGCATCATAGTAATCTCCATATTCGTTGAAGCTACAATTTGCATACGCATCGATAGTTAGCGACCCACAACCAAGATAAGAAGCATGCGCCATTCCCAGACCATGACCCAGCTCATGCTCTATAAGAACAGTATTCAATGGTCCAGGGTATTCAATCACCCAAGAATAACTATGATCACCGCCCACTGTAGAAAGGCCCGCCCAAGGACAACTACTTACTCCATTTATTACATAAAGTTTGTGGCTATAATTACTCAAGACAAACCCCGCCTTTACTGCTGCGGCATCTGCCAAATTTGCCCATGACTCAAAGTTACCATCACAGCTAGTTCCAACAGTAGGCAAGGTAATCCAATTTGTAACATCGCCTGAAAATGTCGTGAGGCCAAGAGAACTGTCTCTGTAATAAGCGCTGACTGAGTCTGGATTTGTGAAAACGTATCCTGCCATCTGGGCCGGAGTCCATGGTTGTGAAGTACTATTGTCGGAAAAATTCACCAGCATAACCAAGGTCCTTTGATCACCAGTCGGACGTGCCACATCTGCCTGTAAAACAGTCAGGCCAGCACCACTGGTACTGCCATCAGCAGCAAGAACTACCTCTTGTTCCAAACCATAACCCGTGACATCTACGAATGAGCCAGTCTTGAGAGTAGCGTCTGACTTTGCAAGATGTAGGTGGTAGGTTTTGCCTGTTGAATCATCTTTGAGATTGTAGGAGAGTTCACTTCGATTTTCGTTGGGATAATCACGATGCAATACAACCAAATCACCTTGAACTTCTACTTGCTGCTCAATTAAATTGGCGAGGTCGCTCGGGATCCTCTTGGCCAAACCTGGTGGGAGACTAAAAAGTAAGAAGTTTTTTGGGTTGATGGCAGCCTCCTTCAACATAGCTGCTTTGCGTGTTGTCGCAAGCGTGACCAAATTATTTAAGGCTGCCGCCCTGTCTGCATCCGAGGCGTTCTCATACTGATCGATAGCCTGAATCAATTTGTTGGTCAACTGTGGCAACTGAACATGAACTGGTTGTTGAACACTAGCTACCTGGCTCTGTGCGTCATAATTGACGGACACCAGAGAAACTATAGGTGCGGTCAGCAGTACTGCCACAGCAACGAACACTGCCCAGTGCAAGACCTTGTGCCCCCTTTCTCCATGCCATTTGGTATACAGTCCATTCTTACCCATCAACTCGTCGTGTAATTTTTTCATTTATTTTACTTACTTATTAGTAATTAAGAATTATTACATTAATTTTAACAATAAAGTACGAAGTGGGCAAGGCAAACTATTCATCATATAATGATCTTTATGGACATAGCCAACATAAATCACCACCTACCAATAAACCTCGAGTTCTTTGGCTTTGTTGAGCGTGAGAAAAACGCCCTATGTGTAGCAGTCAAAAATCGTTGCGGACGTGATTGCTACATCTTGCACCATTTTTTAAAAGTGATATTATTCGTATCCGGATGAGTCAGAGTGCACTTTGTCCGTAGCTTGGGCTACGATTCCTCCAAAGGTGCACAATCCCAACACTAATTCCACAACAAAGACATTCTCGGAGTTTGTGTTGTTGGTGAACAGTCAACCAAACAAACAATGGCAAGCGTACTAACAGTACCCTTCGGCACAGAGCCGCAGGAACCAACGATGCGCAAACTAGCGCGGTACAAGGTAACACGCAACGAAGACATCCTAAGGATTCGGGATTTCCTTAGTCGGTGTGCCGGATTCCGTTTCGGAAACAAGAGGGAGATAACTGACTTCCTGCGACGGGGGACTATTCCTCCCGGAGCGTCGGCGTTGTCTCTCTCGGTTCCGCCAACTGTCTCCATGCCTTCCGTGACCGCGTGATCCATTCAAAGCCATAACCCTGAACCTGACGCTGGAAGAGTCAGAACAAACGCACCTAACAAGAGTTAGGGGCGTTTTCATTTGTAGACAATTAGCTAAGCGAGACC
>JBDKJM010000107.1:0-3620 GCA_039796555.1 Candidatus Parcubacteria bacterium
AGCATCAACACAGACTCGCATGCAGGCGATGGGTTTGATGTGCTGCCTTATGGCATTGCTATTGCCCGCCGTGCCTGGCTCGAACCGAAGAATGTTATTAATACCTGGACGCCGAAAAAACTAAGTGAATGGTTGAAGAAAAGAGGCTGATATAAAGCAGATGCTTAAGCCAACACTCTTGAAGATTCTGATTGCTGGGATCTTGTTGATTGCATTTGGCTGGGCTTGGGGGTTTTGGGTGCAAATGAGAATCTCCGATACCTTTCCCTTTGGCTTCCCGCTTCAATTCTTCCTTGCCTGGGGACCCTGCCAGCCCGGTGAAAATTGTTCAGAGTTCAATGGGCTTTATCTGGGTTTAGATATTCTATTTTGGTATGTTGTCAGCGCGTGGATGGTAACCCGCCTTAAGAACAATGAGCGAGTCACTTAATGAGAGGAAAACCACAGATACCCTATCCTTGAGACGAGGGTTTTTGATGCATATTATGAGGCGTTATAAGAGAAAATCGGGGAAAATATAGCAATACAGCCCAAAGCCACTTATTTTTTAGGCTTTCTGACATTATAATTGAATTGCACTTTTAGAGAATTTTGACAGTGAACCTGTATAATGCCTTAGGCATTTTGTACGAGTTTTCACATGAGTATCCGCGTTAAGATCGCACTGCCATTCCTTCTTTTGACCGTGGTCGTTTCTATGATCGGGGTTTATGTGGTCACGCGTCTCGTTACAGGCTCGTTGGCAGAACGCCTAACCAATCAGTTGCTGGAATCTGGACGTGTGGTATCGGATAGTTTCATTCGTCAGGAAGAGCGGCATGTTACAGAGGCACTTCGTGTTGTGTATACGGTTGGGCTTTCTGAAGCGGTTTCAGCTGGAGATAAAGAATCTGTATTAAGAATCGTAGGGCCCGCCTTTGGCTCTGGGACGGTCGAAAATATGACTTTGATTTCGGAGCAAGGGGGAGAAGTTTTGCATTTGCTTCGCGGAGAAGACGGTGAAGTTATCATTGTGGAGCAGGATACAGGGGCTGGCAACTCTCCGATCGTCACACCATTTTTGAATAGCCGAGACCCCAGTGCACCTCCGCGCCGTTCACTTGGTAGCAATTTTGTCAACAATGAACTTTATTATTACACAGCCTTACCAGTAGCTGTAGACGGAGACTTTAGTGGGGTTATCCTTGTTGGCACTTCAATCAACACTTTGCTTCCTGACCTCAAACGTATCTCATTGGCTGATGTAGTACTTTACAGCCCTGATGGACAAGCAATTGCTACAACGTTAGGCTCTGAAGATGAAGAGACCCTAAGGCAGCTTGATATCAGCCAAGATGAATACCTGAATATTATTAGCACAACGGAAGACCTTGTGACAGGGGTGAATGTGGAAGTGGTGGGGCGTTTGTATACCATTGGGCGTGCGCCGCTTCAGATCGGCAAAGACCGCATTGCTGTCTTTGCCGTAGCCTTACCGGCTGATTTTGTTGTTCAGTTTGGTGCAAACAACCGTGTAATCTATACCATAATTTTTTCCGCATTAATGTTGGCTGTAGTGGTCATCGGGTTTTTGGTTGCACGTAAGATCATTGCACCTCTCTACTCTTTAGTAGATACGACCCAGGCGATCACAAGCGGTAATCTGAACCGCAGGACGGATGTTCACACTGGCGACGAAATCGAAACATTGGCAGATCGCTTTGATGAAATGACAGCCAAACTGCAAGAACGTACGAACCAGCTTGAAGAAAAGAACGAAACCCTAAAAAAAATAGATAAGACCAAGACCAATTTCATCCAGATCTCAGCACATGAATTGCGCACCCCACTAACTCTTATTATGGGATATTCCCAAATGTTGGAACAGGATCTGAACAAAGACCCTGAGTTGCAAAAATTGGCGCAGGGTATCTTAGAAGGTGCTGAACGAATGGCAGACGTTGTTGATAGCATGTTAGACGTCTCCCGAATTGATAGCAACTCACTCGTGTTACGAAAAGCCAGTGTACAGATGGAACCCATCATCAGACGTGTGCATAAAGAATTTGAGCCGGCACTAAATGAACGTAGCATTCATTTCAATACCCATGGATTAGAAAAATTACCACCCATTACTGCCGACCCTGAAATGCTCAAAAAAGTGTTTTATCATCTTGTGATGAACGCAATAAAATACACGCCAGACGGCGGGGATGTAAAAATCTCAGGCAGATACGTAAATGGCTTCGAACCTCCCCGACTAGAAATTACAGTTAGTGATACAGGTATTGGTGTGGATCAGGGAATGCACGAATTGATCTTTCAAAAATTTCATCAGACCGGCGAAGTATTATTGCATTCCTCTGGCAAGACAAAATACAAAGGTGGCGGTCCTGGGTTAGGGCTCGCAATTGCTCGTGGTATCATTATGGCACATGGCGGGCGAATCTGGGTTGAAAGCCCTGGGCACGACGAAGAAAAAATGCCTGGCAGTAAATTTATAGTGACTCTGCCAGTTCAAAAAAAGGAAAATGAATCATGATGACTCAAAAACCAGAACGTAAAGATTGGGTTTTGTTAATATTCATTATACCCATCGGGGTCTTGTTGATTCTTTTTGTCGGGCAATGGGCTATTAGACTGCTGCCATCCTGGATTGTGAATTCAGGCATGAATTCGAATCTTGAACCAGATGCGGCACGTCCACTTGCACTGCTCGAACCACTTTTACCGCAGATACTCATCCCTCTACCATGGGAGGATTCTTACCTCGACCCAGGCGGGGATATCTCTTTTCCACCTTTCCTAACTTTCGAACCCACAGCCTCTCCCTCGCCGACGGCTGTTCAGCCAACCTCAACTGAAGCTACCCCGACTGCAACGACCCCTTCGCCTTCTCCAACGAAACCTTCGGCTACCCCAAAAACACCTTCTCCAACAAAGCCTTCAGAAACAGAGCCTTCACCTTCGGCTACAACACCTTCACCTTCTCCAACAACGCCTTCCCCTTCTCCAACAACACCGTCACCTTCTCCAACGACGCCTTCTCCTTCTCCAACAACACCGTCACCTTCTCCAACGACGCCTTCTCCTTCGCCAACAACACCCCCCCCGCCTATTTGTCCTGGCGCACATACCCCAGATGGACCCTTGCCTTGTGATTATGGCACTACATCTACACCTCCCGTTGGTGCAACTCAAGTTACCCCCGACCCAGCCATCGATGTTGGGGCTCCCCCTAATGAGGATATTGGCTTGATCGATGATGGTAGTTATATTGTCTTGAACCTAAGCGTTACAGTAGACTCCGCTCCAGATAATCTTTACGATCTGGTATTTTATGAATGGGAAAACGGTGGTAACGTGTATCTGGATATGGTCATCATCGGTGTTACAAATGATGTCAGCGGCAGTAGTTATTATGAGGTCTTTAATTGGGGTAATAATATTGCTGATACTAATTCCAATGTTAGTGATCTTGCAGCAGGCGGTGAGCAGGATGATGAAATGGTCCCTCTTTCTGATCCCTCTGCTGTTCCCCCAAACCCAGACACTCTGCATGACCCAGATTACAATTCGACTAACGGCACAAATGGACCCCTGCCGCAAACTGGGATCTTGATTGATGTGGAGAATGCTGC